>JAZGFW010000073.1:0-13030 GCA_036479895.1 Cocleimonas sp.
CCTTTTTAGATGTATTTGATGGCGTACCACAGGCAGAAGTTGGCATGAGTGAAATTGAAAAAGGCTACGATATTGTGTCTGCCTTGGCGACGGATACAAATTTCTTAAAATCAAACAGTGAAGTACGTCGTGCGCTTAAAGAAAATTCGATCTCGGTGAATAAAGAGAAAATATCGGGTGAAGATTTTAAGCTGACAACAACAGATTTAATCAATAATAAGTTTGTGTTGTTGCAACGTGGCAAGAAAAATTATTTTGTTTTAAAAATTATTTAATATTTAGAGACCTTTGCATGAGTCAGTGGCGAAAGAAAAATAGGCTAAAATTTTACTGATTGAGGCGGGAAATGAAGCTAATAACGGGTTATTAGTAAGTTTTCCAACGAAAAGCAGTGAAATTTTAGTCATTTTTACTCGTCACCTGATTCGTGCAAAGGTCTCATTTAATCAAACTATCTTGCTTGTAGTGTTACTAAGTAATGTCGGCTGTAGAAAATTTGCTCATATGACTCAACTTCTCTGCGGTATTATTTCGTCAACTAAAATGGATTTATGCATTATGTTCAATAAATTAAAACTGGCTGGACTATTACTTATGCTGGTTACCTTGACTGCTTGTGGCGGCGGAAGTGGTGATACATCGGAGGGTTCTGGAGACGCTGATAAAGATAAAAATCGCACTAAAACCTTACGCATTGCTACATTTGGTGATTCAACGGCAAATGTTTCATCCGTTAAACATAATGTACAAGTATTTAATGCTGACTTGGATAGCAATACACCTGAGCAAGGACTTGATTCTAGAAAGTATTTAATTTCGCTTTATTACCCTGCTGCTTATTTAGTGGGAAATGGGGGAATCTCGGGTGATACGACAGCCACAATGATAGCGAGGGATGAGCTACCAGCATCGGCAACACGTAAAGCAACCGAAGATATTATTGCGCTGAAACCCCAAGTTGTTTTATTCAGGGGCGGAAGTATTAATGACCTGCAAGCGATTACTGAAGATACAACACCAGCGGAAAGTGTGTCATTAGTGAATGCTATTTACGCCAAGCATATTAGTCTTGTCGAAAAATTCACGATAGCAAATATTGCAGTTTTGGATGCTGGTATTTTGGGTTATTCAAACAGCAAAGTAGAAGGTTTTGGTCATACTGATCCTGATAAAGTTCGTGCCGCGCTTGTGGCTTTAAATGTAAAGTTTAAAACTTATGCAGAAGATCAAACGCATGACAAAGTTACTTTTGTTGATCTTGTTGGTGTCGTGTCTGACTCAGCAGGTAAGTACCTGCCCAATATGACCTACGATGGTGTGCATTTATCATTGCAAGGTGGCTTAGCCGTTGCTAAGGAAGAGGCCGCATTAATTAAAAACATATTTGGTGAGTCATCGTCGAGCTCTTTTGAATCGGGGGGTAAAAACCTTTATCCTGCTATTAATGCGACAGAAACAGAGCGTGACAACAGTTTATTTGATGTTTGGGGTGATGTTAATAAACGCTATATAAAAACAGTAAAGGGTAAAAAATACCAATTTGCTGATTTTAAGCAGGCTAGTGATGCCGCTAGTGGTGGTATTAATATCAGGCTAGCGCCAGTTATGAATGCATTGGTAAAGGGTAAAACTTACGGCATATCGCTTGATATTATTGTAGAAAATATGGATGCTTCTGAGGCTAAACTATCTGCGCGACTAGACTTGGAAAATAATAATGGTGGAAAATACCGATTAACAGCACTTTCAAATAGTGAAAGCGTGAATGATACGTTAAAAGGCATTAAGAAATTTTCGGGACGTATGGAGCTGCCGCCGCTGCTTTTAAAATCAGCTGTTGCTTCGAGTTCATCTTTTATTGTTCATTTATCCCACCTACCATCAAGTAATGCAATAATAAGTGTGGGTGTGTCTGCTCTAAATATTGTTGAGTTGCCTCCTGTTCAATAGTTATTCGCCCAAACTTGTAAGGGCAGAGTAGCTGGCAGGTTTTGTATACCCTTTAAATTGTGTAGTCCATATAATCAGTGGATAGAAAATGAATAAGCTAGCAAAAGAAACCAGCCCTTATCTACTACAACATGTCGATAACCCTGTTGATTGGTATCCTTGGGGTGAGGAAGCTCTTGCTCTCGCTAAATCACAAAATAAACCAATCCTACTTTCTATTGGTTATTCTGCTTGTCATTGGTGTCATGTAATGGCGCATGAATCGTTTGAAGATAATGAAACAGCGATGCTAATGAACCAGCACTTTATTAATATTAAAGTAGATCGCGAAGAACGTCCCGACTTAGATAAGCTTTACCAAAGTGCGCATCAAATGTTAACTCAGCGTAGTGGTGGTTGGCCATTAACGATGTTTCTAATGCCCGATGATCACATGCCTTTTTTTGGTGGAACCTACTTTCCTGATAAGCCGCGTTATCAGATGCCATCGTTTAAACAACTCTTGTTTCAAGTATCTGGATTATTTAATGAGCGTAAAGAAGACATTCAAAAACAAAGCGATTCATTAGCGGATGCCCTAAGCAGTATTTATCGATCACAAAACCCTGTTGTAAACTTGACTAGTGCACCACTCGATCAGGCTCGCATGGATTTACAGCAGCAGTTTGATAGCAGCCAAGGCGGCTTTGGTATTGCGCCTAAATTCCCGCATACGCCTTATATTGAACGCTTGCTTCGTCACGCCGCTGAGCAACTAGATTCTAAGGATGAGAAGGCGCTCTCAATGGCCACTTTTACCTTAGAAAAAATGGCACGTGGGGGTGTGAACGATCAACTCGGTGGTGGTTTTTGTCGATATTCTACCGACAATGATTGGATGATCCCGCACTTTGAGAAAATGCTGTATGACAATGGTGCGTTATTAGCAGAATATGCACAAGCCAATGCGATTAAACCCAACCCATTATTTGAACGCGTTTGCCACGAAACAGCACAATGGATAATGCGCGAAATGCAAACCAATGCTGATGAAGGAGAGGGTGGCTACTGTTCAAGTTTTGATGCAGACTCAAAAGATGAAACAGGTCATGCGCATGAAGGATTATTTTATGTGTGGACGCCAAAAGAAGTGCGTTCTCATTTAAGTGAACAAGAATATAGCGTGTTTGCACGTCGCTTTGGTTTGGATAAAAAAGCCAACTTTGAAGGCGACTGGCATCTACATATTTATGTGACAATGAAAGAACTGTCAGAAGAGTTTAATCAACCTGAAAATGTGTTAACCGCGCTGATAGCCTCTGCTAAAGAAAAATTGCAAACGGTACGTAAGCAACGAATCTGGCCGATGCGTGATGATAAAGTACTGACTTCGTGGAATGCTTTAATGATTCGCGCAATGGCATTGTCAGCGCGATATTTACACAAACCTGAGTACGCAAGAAGTGCTACGCAAGCGGTAGACTTCATACGTAGCACGCTTTGGTCTAAACCAAAGGAAGAGACAGGGAGACTACTTGCAACTTATAAAGACGGCAAAGCCCATCTAAATGCCTATTTGGATGATTACGCTTTTTTGCTAGATGCCTTGCTGGAGTTATTACAAGTTCGTTGGCGAACAGAAGATTTGGACTTTGCTATTGATATTGCTGAGGCTTTATTGGAACAGTTTGAAGATAAAGAAAACGGTGGTTTTTGGTTTGTTTCACATAATCATGAGTCACTCATACAGCGCCCCAAAACCTATGCAGATGATGCCATTCCTAATGGTAATGGTGTGGCAATATTTTCTTTAGCTCGCTTAGGTTATTTATTAGGCGAAATGTGCTATTTAGACGCTGCCGAAAATGCTTTAAATAATGCTTCAACCGCTTTAAATCAAGCGCCTAGCGCACATTGCACAGTATTGAAAGGTTTGGAAGAATATTTAAACCCTCCTCAAACGGTAATAATTCGTGGTAAAAATAAAGACTTAGAGTCGCTCAAGCAAAAGATGAGTAATGCTTTCTTCCCGCGTAGGCAATGCTTTTTTATTCCTAAAAATGAGCAAGCTTTACCTATTGGTTTAAAAGATAAAAAGGCCATTGATAACCTTGTGGCTTATGTTTGTGAGGGGGTGACTTGTCAGCCGCCGATTGAGGGTGAGTTAAATATTATCCGGCGTTTGGATTCTAAGGTTATTACCTAGCCTCTAAATAAGGGTACTTCAACTTCATTACGTGCATTTTGCCCCGTAATATTTCTATTAACGTTAATGCAAAGTCCATAGCAGTACCAGGCCCTTTTGAGGTAATGACTTTGCCATCAATTTGAACAGCAGTGTCATTTAGTGCTACTTTTGATGTATCCATTGCGCTTAATGAACCGGGGTAGGCGGTGGCTCTTTTTCCATCTAATAGCCCATTTTCAAGCAGTACTTTTGGAGCCGCGCAAATTGCGCCTATGTACTTTCCCTGTGTAGCGAGCCGATCAATTATTTGGTGAATTCGTGGATCAGCATTGAGGTTATCTGCCCCGGGAAGTCCACCTGGAAGTACCAGTAAATCGAAGTTATCAGATAATACGGAATCGAGCATGGTATCAGCAATTATCACGGTGCCTCTCGCACAGATGACTGGCTTTTCATCAAGGCTAGCGGTTGTAACTATAATATTAGCACGTCGAAGTAGATCAATAAGCGTAACTGACTCAAGGTCTTCACAGCCTTGCGCTAATGGTATGAGGACTTTGGGTGTACCATTAATCATGCTATTGAATCGACTGCATTGAACGCGCAAAAGACATACTTTTTAGAATATTAAGTGCCTCATAAAGCGGGTAGTCTTTTTCTGCTAATGTTTTGCTGCTCTCTATTTTATCTGATTTTTGCACATCCGTATCTTTTTCAGGCTTATCTTTATTGAGGTTTTTATCTTCAGGCTTCTTCTCATCAGGGTTGGAGATATGCCCAGCAAGGTCGGCCTCAGACAGTGGCGCAATTCTGTCTTTGTCTAACTCACTCTTTTTGACTTCGAGTGATTCAATCACAATATCTGGCTCGATGCCTTTTGCTTGAATAGAGTGTCCTGAAGGGGTGAAATAACGGGCTGTGGTCAGTTTTACTGCCGTTTTTTCATCAAGAGGGAGTACTGTTTGTACCGAACCTTTACCAAAAGACTTTTCACCCACGATTAAAGCGCGCTTTTGATCTTGTAAAGCACCTGCAACGATTTCAGAGGCGGAGGCTGAGCCTTGATTGATTAAGACAACTAGGGGCGCGGAATCAAGTAAATCATCGGGGGTAGCGTCATAGCGCATTAAAGCATCCGCAACACGTCCTTCGGTATAAACGATATTTCCTTTACTAAGAAAAATATCAGAAACGCCTACTGCGCCACTCAATACTCCACCTGGATTGTTTCTTAAATCAAGCACTAAACCTTTTAGGGGCGTTTTGTTTTCATTATTTAACTTTGTGAGCGCTTCTTTAACGCCGCTAGTGGTATTTGACTGGAAGCTGGCAATACGTAAATAACCATAGCCTGCACCTAACAAGCGTTGTTTCACGCTTTTGACTTTAATAATGGCGCGAACAATCGTGACTTTGAAAGGTTTTTCTTTGCCATCTCGCACGATTAATAAGTCGATAGGCTCGCCCGGCTTGCCGCGCATAACTTTGACAGCATCGTTAATGCTCATCCCTTTGACTGATTTATCATCAAGGCGAATAATAAGGTCACCCGCTTTTAAGCCAGCTTTTTGTGCGGGTGTGTCGTCGATGGGTGAGATAATTTTGATAAAATTATTTTCCATGCCCACTTCTATGCCTAAGCCACCAAATTCGCCGGATGTGCCGACGCGAAGTTCAGTAAAGGCCTCTTCATCTAAGTAGGCAGAATGTGGATCAAGCCCTGTTAGCATGCCACTAATGGCATCGGTGATAAGTTTTTTATCGTCAACTTCTTCAACGTAATCTTTTTTAATACGCGCGTAAACTTCAGAGAATTTTTTTAATTGAGCCAGTGGTAAGTTTTGTGTAGCTTTAGTTTGTTTAAAAGCAAAAACATCTACGCTACTGGTTACAGATAAACCAATAACAGCACCAAGGAATACGCCTGATAGTAGGGGTTTATTAAGGACTTTGTTAAATCGCATTTTCTCTCCACTCGTTATTGACGAGTTCTTTTTATGGGGATATTGAGAATATAGCACAATCTCAATTAAAGGCGCTGACTTATCAGAGGTCTATCAACGACACCATTTTGCTGGATTGTAGCGCTTTACGCCTTTGCTAATTTCAAAATAGAGACCTGGCTTTTCTAGTCTGCCTGAGTTTCCTACCGCGGCGATTACTTCCCCTGTTTTAACAATATCGCCTGCTTTTTTAAAAACACTGCGGTTGTAGGCATACAGGCTTCGATAGTTTTTATCATGACGAATAATAGTTACATAACCATAACCTTTGAGCCTGCCGCTAAATTCAACCTTGCCTCGGGCAACGGCATGTACATTGGTGCCGCCAGAAGCGGAAATAATGACACCTTTCCATGAGATTTTACTGTTTCTCGCACTGCCATATTTTTGAGTGATACGACCTCTGACAGGCCATGAAAGCTTTCCTCTTAATGACGAAAAAGGTTTATTAGGTACAAAGTGGCGCTCTACAATTTTTGATTTAGACTTGCTTTTAGATTTTTTACTTTTACTAATTTTGGTTGCCGATTTTTTCTTTTCTCTTCTCTTCTTTTCTTCTTTCTTTTGTTTGTTGATGAGGTTTTGAATCACACCTTTCAAGCGTGCTTCCTCTTTACGTAAGCCTGCTAATTCGTGCTCCTGAGAGCGCACAACTTTTCGCTGTTTTCTGTGTGCTTTATTTTTTTCTGTGACAGCTAGCTTAAGCGCCTGCTTCTTCTCACTTTGTTTTGTTTGAAGCTGTTGTAGTTTAGTTGCATCTTGATTTATTTGTTGCTCGACCTGCTTTATTTTATCCAAGCGCTTTTTTATGACACCAATTCGTTTTAAGCGATGGTTATTCATATACTCATAATATTTAATCGTGCGACTGATATCAGAAGGGTCGTCTTGCTTTAATAATAATCTTAAATGAGACTGTTTTCCTGATGTATATAAAGCCTGCATTTGTTGAGCAAGTGCATTTTTTTGTTCAGCGGTTTGCGTTAGTAATTTAGCTTTATGCGTATTTGATTTAATCAATTTTGTGGTGAGCTTATTAACACCTTGCTTGGTTTGATGGAGCTGTTTTGAAGCATCATTCAATTTAGCTTCGGCGTTACGCACTTTTTGACGTAGCGTATTCGATACGGCACGTGAGCTTTTTAGGCTAGAGTTTGCTGAATTTATTTTCTTTTGGAGTTTGTTTTGCTGTTGCTTGGAGTTTTCTGCTGATGCAAATGAGCCTATTGATAAGCAAAGGGTTATCAATATCACTGAGGTTGCAGAGAAGCGCGCAAACTTTTCAATTACAAATTGCAAAAAATTCATTTTTATAGAAGCCCAAGATTATGGGTCGATAATAGTTTTTTTTGTTAAAAGCCTCAAGGTTTACTGCGTATCTTTTAGGAAATTGATGTTCTCTAACCAAGTATTGGCTAAATTTGTCTCTTGGTCTGAGGAAGATGGTATCTTGATAAGATGAGCATTACAGTATATTATTGTATTGTTGTTTTATAATATATTGATTTACGAATATAACAGTTGGATTGTTGAATATGAATAGTGTGAACATTAAACAGGGAGCTGATTCTAGCTGTACTTTAGTGAGTGATCTGTTAGTAAGAGAAGAGGATGTTGAAACGGCTTCACGTTCGCTTAAAGCTATTTCTCACCCATTACGCTTAAAAATACTTTGTGTGCTGGGCGAAAACGAAGTTAGTGTTCAAGACATTGTTGAATGTGTCGGTACATCTCAAAGTAATATTTCACAACATTTAGCTATTTTACGCGACAAAGGCATTTTAGCTTCACGCAAAGAAGCAAACCGTGTTTTTTATCGCGTGGGTGATGCGCGCACCTTAAAATTAATCGGCATGATGCAGGAAGTTTTCTGTTCAACACCCCCCCACTAAATTATTTACTTGTAAAAATAGTGAGTAATTACTGTTAATTATTCATTATTTAACACAATACGCTTTACCCGAAGCGCGACTGCGGTTATCTTATCCGCATCTTCCTCATTTTAAATACACCTTATGCAAGAATATATAGATTTCGCACGTAACAACGCTCTGATTGTTATTGGTTTTTTTGCCGTTTTAGGTTTTATTATCAAATCAGAAATATCAAATGCCACACGTAAATATAAACAGGTCGGTGTTAATGAAGCTGTAATGCTTTTGAATAAAGATGATGCACTGGTCATCGATGTTCGAGAAGATAAAGAAATCCAAGGCGGAAAGATTAAAGGCTCACGCCACATTACTTTAGGGGATTTGCCTTCAAAGCTCAGCGAGCTAGAAAAGAATAAGCAATCTCCTGTGTTGATTTATTGTCGAAGTGGGAGTCGTTCTGGCCATGCAAGTCAAATACTAACAAAAGCAGGCTTTGAAGATGTCTCTAACCTTGCAGGCGGTATTTTAGCTTGGGAATCGGCTAACCTTCCAGTCGTAAAAAGCTAAGATGCCAGCAGAAGTTATTATGTATGCGACGCGTTTTTGCCCTTATTGCATGCGTGCACGCCGTCTATTAAAGAAAAAAGGCGTAGAGTTTAAAGAAATTTCTGTCGGTGGAAAGAGTGAACTTTGGGCAGAAATGGAACGACTTAGTAATCGCAACACGGTTCCGCAAATATTTATAAATGGCGAGTCTGTCGGTGGCTATGACGATATTGCCTTACTTGAACGTAATCATGAACTTGATACCCTTTTAGGGTTAAACTAACTGGTTTAAACTGTAATTTATATAGCTGTAATCAAGTAATTAAAAAAAGCCTACTCATAAAATAAAGGGATATTCAAATGGCAGAAGAACAAAGTCAACCAGAACAACAGTTTGCTATCGAGCGAATCTACGTGAAAGATATTTCTTTTGAAGCACCAAATAGTCCCGCTGTCTTCACGCAGGACTGGGATCCTGATACTAATCTAAACTTAAATACGGATGTTAATTCATTAGGTGAAGATCATTACGAAGTTGAGTTAAAAGTAACCGTTACGGTTAAAGATAAAGAAGGTAAAATCGCCTTTTTAGTTGAAGTCGTACAAGCGGGTGCTTTTATGATTAAAGGTTACCCCGAAGAACAACTAGATCACCTTTTAGCCAGTTTTTGCCCGAGCCAACTCTTCCCTTATGCGCGTGAAGTAATTTCTAACCTAGTGTCTAAAGGTAGCTTCCCTGAAATGCACTTATCGCCTATTAATTTTGATGCGTTATATGCACAACGAATGGAAGAAAAAGGTCAAGCAGAAAGCGATACTGAAGAAACAACAAAACATTAAGTTGAGAGCTTGAATTGATATGACTAGTGTAAGTCGCCCTAAGAAAATAGCCGTATACGGGGCAGGATCTTGGGGAACGGCCTTAGCGCTACAACTAGCAAGAAATGGTATTGATGTACTACTCTGGGATTTTAACCCTGAGAATATTGCTCACTATGAAAAAGAGCGACAAAACACGCATTATTTACCTGATATTCATTTCCCTGATAATCTCCACGGTACTGACTCGATAGAAGCCATGATGGCGCATGCGGATGACCAGTTAATTGTTATCCCGAGTCATGGTTTTCGTGATTTATTAAAAAATCTTAAACCTTTTCTTACTTCATCACATGCTATATTTTGGGCAACCAAAGGCTTAGAGGTTGGCACTGGTAAATTACTCCATGAAGTGTTGATAGAAGAGTTGGGTGAGGGAGTTTCTCATGGCTTAGTTTCTGGCCCCACCTTTGCGTTAGAGGTTGCCAAAGGTTTGCCCTCTGCGATGACAGCAGCAGCATCAACCCCAGAGTTGGCGCAACGAATAGCGAGTGCTTTTCAAGGTGGAAATTACCGTGTTTACACCAGTAACGATGTTTTAGGTGTCGAATTGGGTGGTGCGATTAAAAATGTATTAGCCATAGCTGCTGGTATCTCCGATGGTCTAGGTTTTGGCGCCAATGCCCGTGCGGCAATTATTACCCGAGGTTTGGCTGAAATTATGCGTTTAGCAGAAAGCATGGGTGCGGAGCATGACACGATTATGGGTTTGTCTGGCGTGGGTGACTTGGTGTTGACCTGTACGGATAACCAATCACGAAATCGCCGCTTAGGTTTGGCACTAGGGCAAGGTAAAAATGTAGACGAAGCAATTGAAGAAATTGGTCAAGCGGTAGAAGGTGCAAAGTCTTCCCATTGTATTGGCTTATTGGCCGAACGCGCTGGAGTGGAAATGCCTATTTGTGAACATGTACATAAAGTGATTTACGCTGGCCTTTCGCCTAAAGAAGCGGTTAAGTCCTTGTTAGGAAGGCAGTTGAGGTCTGAATTTTAGCGAGCTTCCCATTTGGATGTTTTTCCAAATGGTGAACTCGATTATTAGAACGAACGAGTGAGTCGTTAGCGAGCTTCCCATTTGGATGTTTTTCCAAATGGTGAACTCGATTATTAGAACGAACGAGTGAGTCGTTAGCGAGCTTCCCATTTGGGTGCTTTTCCAAATGGTGAACTCGATTATTAGAATGAACGAGTGAGTCGTTAGCAGATTCCCTCTGCAACAGTTAGCAGCACACTCAATAATAAAATGAGAAAAGTGATTCTTTGTGATACGTCCAGTCAGCCTACAAGATGCTAAAGGCCTATGTGAGATCTACAACCACTATGTAGAAAATACCGCTATTTCATTTGAAGAAGACACTATCTCAACGGGTGAAATGGAGCAAAGAATACAAATCCAAGCTGTTGACTACCCTTGGTTTGTTTATGAGCTTAATGGCATTGTTGTGGCCTTCGCTTACGCGAGTCTTTGGAAAACGCGCAGTGCTTATCGTTTCACCTTGGAAACAACCATTTACTTATCAAGTAGCTGTCAAGGTAAAGGAATTGGCAGTAAACTTTACAAAAAATTATTTGATGAACTTGTTACCAGCTCTGTACGAAGCGCTATGGCAGTGATTGCTTTACCCAATGTGGCGAGTATTGCACTGCATGAAAAGATGGGCTTCGTCAAAGTAGCCCACTTTAAAGAGGTTGGCTATAAACATAAGCAATGGATTGATGTTGGCTATTGGCAAAAGATGTTTGATTGAACAGCCTTTGCCAATAGTTAGTTTCTGAATCTATTTTTCTACCTGAGAAACATCTCGCACAGCTCCTTTTGCCGCCGAAGTTGCCATAGCTGCATAAGCGCGTAAAGCAGGGGTTACGTTACGTGGTCGTGGTGCAGCTTTCCAAGCATCACCGCCTTTATTGTCCATTTCTGATCGGCGCTCAGCTAGTTTTGTATCACTGATGCTTAGCGAGATTGTGCGGTTGGGGATATCAATATCAATGGTATCGCCTTCTTCGACTAAACCAATGGTGCCACCTTCGGCAGCTTCAGGTGAACAATGGCCAATAGATAGTCCTGATGTACCACCAGAAAAACGTCCGTCTGTAATCAATGCACAGGCTTTTCCAAGTCCTTTGGACTTTAGGTAGCTTGTTGGGTAGAGCATTTCTTGCATACCGGGTCCACCTTTAGGGCCTTCGTATAAAATAACGACTACGTCACCCGCTATTATTTTGTCATCTAAAATAGCGGTTACCGCATCATCTTGTGATTCAAATACGCGCGCACGACCAGAAAAAACAAGGTTGTCATCATCAACACCTGCGGTTTTAACAATACAGCCGTCTTCTGCGATATTGCCATAAAGCACGGCAAGTCCACCATCTTTTGAGTAGGCATTTTCAATGTCATGTACACAGCCGTTTACTTTGTCTAAGTCGAGTGAATCCCAGCGCTTGTTTTGACTAAAGGCGGTTTGCGTGGGTACATTGCCCGGTGCTGCTTTAAAAAAGGTTTGTACGGCATCGGATGGGTTGCGTGCTATGTCCCATTTTTCTAGCGCTTCGCCCATGGTTTTTTCATGTACGGTTGAACATTCGGTATGAATCATTCCACCACGTTCTAGCTCGCCTAAAATACGGAAAACACCCCCTGCGCGATGTACATCTTCCATATGAAAAAGCTGTGTCGCAGGGGCAACTTTACTCAAATTTGGTACGATGCGTGAAAGCCTGTCCATATCATCCATGGTGAAATCAACTTCAGCGGCGTGCGCGGCAGCGAGTAAATGTAGCACTGTATTAGTTGACCCGCCCATAGTAATGTCCAAACACATAGCGTTTTCGAAGGCTTTAAAGTTGGCGATATTACGTGGTAGGGCGCTCTCGTCATCGTCATGGTAGTAGCGTTTTGTAAGCTCCATGATTTGGCGTGCTGCTTCTAAAAATAAACCTTCACGATCTGCATGGGTCGCAAGCATTGAGCCGTTGCCCGGTAATGCAAGGCCAAGCGCTTCGGTTAAACAGTTCATCGAGTTTGCGGTAAACATACCAGAGCAAGATCCACAGGTCGGGCAGGCAGAGCGCTCCATTTTTAAAACATCTTCGTCAGAATTACTATCATCCGCCGCCGCAACCATTGCATCTACTAAATCAAGCTTTACGACTTGATCTTTAATAATGCTTTTGCCGGACTCCATTGGTCCACCCGATACAAAAATCACAGGGATATTTAAGCGCAAAGCAGCGTTCAACATACCCGGTGTAATTTTGTCACAATTTGAAATACACACCAGTGCATCGGCACAATGCGCATTGACCATGTACTCAATAGAATCTGAAATAATCTCGCGTGAAGGCAGGCTGTATAACATACCGTCATGTCCCATGGCGATACCATCATCTACTGCGATGGTGTTAAATTCTTTTGCTACACCGCCTGCCTTTTCAATCTCACGCGCTACCAACTGACCCATATCTTTTAGGTGTACATGACCGGGTACAAACTGGGTGAATGAATTGGCAATCGCAATAATAGGCTTGCTGAAATCATCATCCTTCATGCCTGTAGCGCGCCATAATGCGCGAGCGCCTGCCATATTACGGCCGTGGGTAGATGTGCG
>JAZGFW010000074.1:0-6283 GCA_036479895.1 Cocleimonas sp.
CTCTTTAACACCCCAAATCCGTGAAATATAATCAGCAACTGCGTTCAATGTTTGATCATCTAACCCTTTTATCACTGCTAACATGGCAGGATTAGCATTTTTACGTCGTCCATCACGTATCCACCGTAACTGGCGTGCTGTATAAGCATAATGTTGTCCTTGTAATCGAGGGAAAAATAGCTCTGCATTACCCTGCCCTTTATCACCATGACAAGTTGAACACATTTGATTAAATATTTTTTCACCTTTCTTTAATTCTGTACCATCACCTTTGCCAACTACGGTATTTTTAGGCAGATGTGAAATGTACTCTGCCACATCTTCTAATCCTTGCGGCCCACCAATCACATCATCACCTGAAAATGGGTACATTGTTGGGTTATCCCGATTGCGCGCACGAATATCAGCAAGCTGCTTGATAATGACACTACGATGTTGACCAGCAATAACAGGGAAACTGCCATCTTCTTTACCCCAGCCATTTTCTGCATGGCAAGTAGCGCATAGTTCGTAGGTCTTCTTACCATTTTCAACATTGGGGGTGAGTTTCATCGCCTCTGCTGTTTCATCAGGTACTTTATCGGTGGCATTTGATACACCCGTTAATCCAATTAGAAGGAAGAAAGCTAGTAGTAAATTAGTCAATTTTTTCATTATTGTAAAACACTTGATTAAGATCAATATAATAATATCATTATATACTTATACTCCGAAAAACATCACAGGGTTATATGACATGAATCAATCTTTTTCTAATATTCGCAGTACGCTTATTCTCGTATTGATACTGCTTTCGTCGTTCAGCCTTCACGCATCGGATGAAATTAAATCCATCACCACCACTGATGACTCTGAAATTGATATCAGAATAT
Source organism: Cocleimonas sp. (assembly GCA_036479895.1). GTDB lineage: Bacteria > Pseudomonadota > Gammaproteobacteria > Thiotrichales > Thiotrichaceae > Cocleimonas. Next base: position 873 of record JAZGFW010000074.1, read on the forward strand.
TTATGCCTAAAGGTAAACACAGCAACAAGCTGCTCATAGGGTTTGCTTGTGATCAAGGCTCCAGTACCGCAGAAGAAAAAACCTCACAATCACTCGCGGATGATGGCATCGAAGTTTGGATGCCCGATATGTTGTCAGCCTACATGCTGCCAAAAGTGCGCAGCAGCCTAAGCGATATACCCACTGATGGCTTAGTCAAAATAATAGAAGAAGCGATCAAAATAAAGAAAGAAGTTTACCTTGTGGCTAGTGGGCCTGACACCGAACTTGTTCTTCGAGCCATTGCAGATTGGGAAAAAAACCATGCAGGTTCTGATAATTTATTAGGCGGAGCGATTTTAATGTTCCCGCGTTTAAACAAAAGCAAACCAGAGCCAGGGAAAGCACCTGAATACCAAGATGCTGTGGGTAAAACAAAATCACCCCTGATTGTTTTAGAAGGTGAGCGCACACCAAATCGCTGGGGTGTTGGGCATTTGACCAACTCGCTTAAAAAAGGCGGCAGTACCGTTTATGCAAAACTCATACCCGATGTTCGTGGCTATTTCTTTAAACGAAATGACCCCAACGTACCAGAAGACCTCGTTACCTCACAAATGTCTGGACTTGTAAAAGCCAGCTTATTTTTCTTAGGGAAAACACACAAATGAACGTATTAGCAAACACATTAAAAGCAACTATTAAAAACATCGTATTCGCCTCAGTAGTATTTGCGTTGAGTAGCAGCTTGCAAGCGGCAGAACTTAAAAAAGTTGAAGGCGATGTTGCAACGCCTGCGCTTAAACTAGAAAGCCTAAAAGGTGACATTCTTGATCTTAAAGATGAGGCTGGAAAAGTCGTCTTAGTACAATTCTGGGCGACCTATTGCACACCATGTCGTGTAGAAATGCCATCGATGAATAACCTCATCAAAAAACTAGAAGCAGAAAAAGTACCCTTTAAGATCATCGCGGTAAACATGGGTGAGACAAAAGAAGAAGTGCAGAAATTTGTTGACGAAGTAAAGCCAGAATTTACGATTTTAATGGATGAAAAAGGTGAAAATGTACAAGCTTGGAATGTGTTTGCAGCGCCATCTAACTTTGTGATTGATACCAAGGGTAAGATTCGTTACACGCTTTACGGCGGTGTTGAGTGGGACTCAGAAGAGATTACAAAAGCGATTCAGGACTTAGCGGCTGAATCTTAATATACCGTTTTTCAGACATAAACTTCTGCGTATACACTAGAACTCATTACAAGCACCAAGATTATTTTTGGTGTCAACGATTTAAAAGAGGCTTAAACAACTCCTTCTACTTACCACTTCCTCTATATTTTGATGTTTTAATACTTATAAACACTTACAAAACATCGAAAAAGGAGGATGTGGACAATTAAAAAACACCTTTTTTAATTGAATCCCGCCCTATGTTTACCTATTATTACCTGCTATGCCAAACCCTCAAGAACTCCAGTTGATAAATGAGATAAAAAAACACTAAATGCGCTTAGATAAAATAAAAATCGCTGGTTTTAAATCATTTGTTGATCCGGTCACGATTGATTTACGCAGTAACCTGACGGGTATAGTTGGGCCAAATGGCTGTGGTAAATCAAACACCATTGATGCGGTACGCTGGGTCATGGGAGAAAGTTCTGCCAAGCATTTGCGTGGCGCTTCCATGGATGATGTTATTTTCAATGGGTCATCCTCACGTAAACCTGTAGGACAGGCCTTTGTTGAATTATTGTTTAATAATACCGATGGTGGTTTAGGGGGTGAATACGCAACGTTTTCTGAAATAGCTATAAAACGTCAAATTGCACGAGATGGGCAATCTAAATATTTTTTGAACGGTTCACGTTGTCGTCGCCGTGACATTACTGATATTTTTCTGGGTACCGGCCTTGGCCCTCGCAGTTATGCGATTATTGAGCAAGGCATGATCTCGCGTTTGATTGAAGCCAAACCCGAAGAATTACGCAATACGATTGAAGAAGCAGCGGGAATCTCTAAGTATAAAGAACGTCGCCGTGAGACCGAAACACGTATTAAACATACACGTGAGAATCTTGAGCGTTTGAGTGATCTGCGCGAAGAGATGGAAAAGCAATTAGCACACTTAAACCGTCAAGCAAAAGCGGCACAAAAGTTTAAAACCTTTAAAGCAACTGAAAGGCGTATTAGTGCTGAATTAATCTTATTACGCTTAAAACAAGTACAAGATGATATCATCACTCGTCAAGCGGTTATTAATGAAAATGCGACAACCCATCAATCTCAATTGGCAGAACAGCGCTCTTTAGAAAACAAAATTGAAGCACAGCGTGAGGCTCATTCGGATGCCAATAATACTTTCAATAAAGTGCAAGCCAATTTTTATCAAATTGGCTCAGAAATATCTCGTTTAGAACAAACAATCCAACACCAAAAACAGTTAGAAAAACGTTATCAAGATGACTTGCAACAAATCAGTAGTGAAATTAATACCAGCAAATGCCACGCTGAAGAAGACCAAGAACAATTAAAAGCAGCCTCACTAAAGCTCGATGAACTTGAACCTCTATTACAAAAGCAACAAAACATGCTTAGTCAATCAACTACGACCTTAGCAGAGAATGAACAACAACTGTCAAACTGGCAACAAAGCTGGAATAGTCTACAACAACGTATTGCCGAGCCTGCCCAACAAGCGCAAGTAGAACGCGCTCGTATGGAGCAGTTAGAAAATCAAACACAGCATATAGCCAGTCGTTTATTAAAGCTACAAGGTGAGCAAGGGGTCTTTAACACCAGTGCCAATAAAAAAGAATTAACTGAACAAGTAAAAAATCTGAATATCACAAAAGAAAAACATCAAATCGCTAAGCAAGACTTCGAAACAAGCAAACAGTTCCTTCAAGACACCTTAGAAGAAAATAGAAAAGGGCAAGCACAGTTACAAGAAATTCGCTCACGCTTACAAGCATTAACAGGTAAACTTTCATCACTTGATGTTTTACAAAAAGCCGACCTACAAAGAAACTCAGGAAAATCTGCCAAAGCGTTAAATCACTGGTTACAAAAAAATAACTTAAACGATGTACCCCGTTTAGCCGAATCTATTCAGGTTGAATCAGGCTGGGAACAAGCTTTAGAGATTGTTCTAGGTGATTTATTAGAATCTTTACAGTTAAGCACCTATGAACAGTTAGAAGAATTGCTAGTGAATGCTTCTAAACAAAGCACTCACTTTTCCGCATCCTTCTTTATTAATCAATCAAGTAACAAAAAACATTCAGATAACTTTAAGCCTGCTCAAAATTCCTTAGCATCAAAAGTTATAGCGCCAATCGCTTTACGTCCCATGCTGGCACATGTTTATTGCGCCGAATCGAATGAAGAGGCTTTAGCAAATCAACCAACGCTAAAAGCGGGTGAAATTATTATTTCATCAGAAGGTGTTCTTCTCGGTAACAACTGGCTAAAAAAACAAGCCAGTGACCCATCCAATGCTAAAGATGGCGTGCTCGCAAGACAAAAAGAAATAGATGCCACTCAAACGGAGATTAAAACACTTAAGCTTGATCTAGAAAACTTAGAAAATTCACTGGAATCAGGACAAGATAACTTAAAAACACAGCAAGATAAACAAACAGAGCAACAATCCCTGTTGAATAATTTACACCGTGAAGAGTCTCAGTCACAAGCAGTAATCCATGCCTCTGAAAACCGTATAAAACAAATTGAATCAAACCAACAACGTGTATTGCTTGAAATTACTGAATTAGAAACGCGTCATACGATAGAGCAAGAAGCACATCAATCTGCCACTGTTTTGCGCAATAACGCACTTAACTCACTTGAAACCCTTGAGGAAGAGAAAAAAGGTTTAGCCGGTAAAGATGCTCCCTTGCAACAAAATGTGAATGAAAACCGAATAATCTCACAGCAACACCAAGCTAAACTCCAAGAAACGCAGATTCAAGTACAAACACTTAAAACGACACAACAAAGTGTACAGCAACAGATTAGTCGCTTTGAGGAGCGTCTTCAGCATCTTCATGAGCGTAAACAAAAACTCATAACTGATAATTCACAAGAATCAAACACCCATACCGAAGGCAATCTAGATAAGAAGCTCAGCGAAGAACTAGAAAAACGGAAAAACATTGAGAACGACCTCGCTAAATCTCGCGAATCACTCTCATCTATTGATAACTTAGTGCGCGAGTTAGAACAAAAGCGTCATCAAGCAGAAACAGAAGTTGAAAAATACCGAAGCTTATTAGAAACACTCAAACTTGATTGGCAAGAAGTCAGTGTGCGCGAAGAAACCCTGCGTGAACAATTTGCAGAAACTGACTTTGAAAGCGATGCTTTAAAGCAAGAAATGGAGAGCGATATTAGCTTATCATCGCACCAAAAATCATTGGAAGATGTTCAAACCAAGGTGGCACGCTTAGGTGCTATCAACCTTGCCGCCATAGATGAGTTTAAAACACAAAGTGAGCGCAAGGTTTATCTTGATCAACAAAATGCTGACTTAGTTGAAGCCTTAGAAACCTTAGAATCCGCCATTGCAAAAATTGATAAAGATACACGTAGTCGTTTTAAAGAAACCTTTGAAAAAGTAAATTCACGCATCCAAGATATGTTTCCGCAGTTATTTGGTGGAGGAAAAGCGCATCTTGAATTGACTGGTGATGATTTACTAACCACGGGCATTTCAATTATGGCGCAACCGCCGGGCAAACGTATTTCAAGTATTCATTTAATGTCAGGGGGAGAAAAAGCACTCACTGCCGTCGCTTTAGTTATTGCTATTTTTGAGCTAAACCCTGCCCCATTCTGTATGTTAGATGAGGTTGACGCTCCTTTAGATGAAGCTAATGTGGGTCGCTTTTGTGAATTGGTGAGAAAAATGTCAGACCGCGTACAATTTATATTTATTACCCACAGCAAAACCACTATGGAGCTGGCTGATAACTTAGTGGGTGTTACTATGCGAGAGCCTGGCGTTTCTCGTTTAGTCAGTGTCGATGTAAACGAAGCAGCACAAATAGTACAAGAATAGAACTTAACGTAAAGGTTAACAAAATGAATACTACCAGTCTTTTAATTACCCTCGTGGGTATTATTGTCATTATCGGTCTTTACCTGATGAGTCGTATTGCGCAAAGCAAACAGCCTCAAGCGCTACAAACACGAATCCCAAATTTAAAAAACGATGATGGTAGTAAGTTTAGTTCTCTACTTGAAGATATCCCTGCACGTGATGGTTCAACCCCTAAACCAGCCCCCATGCAGAAAGTAACCATTACAAGTACTAACGAAGCGCGCACATCAGCTTCTGATGAAACGGCTAAAAAAGAAAGACAAGCAAAACAGCTTATCCTTTTCATTTCTGCTAATGATGAGACAGGGCTCGATGGAAACTTAGTTGCAA
>JAZGFW010000075.1:0-16149 GCA_036479895.1 Cocleimonas sp.
CTTGGTGATCAGGTGGGTTATATCACCGAAGGTATGGAAGAGATTACGGCTCTCTTGTTAGAGGGTAATATTATCGGTATTGAACTACCCTCGACAGTATCGTTAGAAGTGACTGAAACTGCACCCCGTTTAAAAGGTGCGAGTGCAACTAATCGAGATAAACCTGCCACTTTGTCTACGGGTATCACCGTGCAAGTGCCTGAATATTTAGAAACGGGTGAACTAATAAAGATCCATACGGGTACAGGTAAGTTTATTTCTCGGGATAAAGACTAATTGTAATTACAGCGTTACCAAGGTAGCTACTACTTCAAACAGTGGTGCTTAGAAACATCCTCCATCCACAACTGTTTTTGTAAACTTATCTTTTGTAGCGCTACATACTATTTTATCAACAGATAAAGGCTTGGAAGGGCTGTCAGGGTGTTTAAAGTTAAAAAGGATGCCTTTGTTTTCAGTAATCAGCGTATCAATTTTCGTACAGGTTTCAAGAGAACACTCAATTTCTTTTTGATCATATATTTTAAAAATATTAGTTTTATTCAAAACACGCTTGATGATACTGCTTTCTTTAGCATTAGAAGCATTGTAAATACTGACTGAAAGCTCAAACTCCCCTCCTGTAGTCGCTGGTTTTTTTTCTATTTCACTCTTAAAAGTGTATTTTTTATCAGATGCATCTTGTGGTGCAGGGTTTAAATCTTCAACCTCTACAAGTAACTCATACTCATAACCCCAAGTGTAGGTGAAATCCTTTATAAAGCTGCTGTTTTCAAGAAGCCAAGAACTGTTGCCTTTCTTTTTATATTGAATGCAAAGAGATCTATCAGTAGCGTTATATAATCGGCACTCTACCTTATGATTGCTGATAATAAGGGTTTCATCGTGGGTATTGGGCGAACTTGTATCACCAAGAGGAATCCCCTTACAAGCCGTTAAAAGTAAGGTGCTAATGATAAGAAATGCATAAGTGATTGTTTTCATGGTTCTTCTGAGTTTTTGTAGAAATAATAGTTCAAATAATAACATAGAATTTCATTACTTTTACAACACAGAAAATTGCGACTTTGCTAAAAAATTAATTAAAACACCTGCGTGTTCTTCAAACTTATCAACTGATTCATGACCCGCATCAATAACCTCAAATAACTCTAAATGAGGTTTAGGGCAGTTTTTAATGATGGCGCGGGCATCCTCGATAGGGATGGTTGTATCATCTTTACCATGCACGATTAGAATGGGCGAACTAATATCACAAACAGTGCTTAATGGCGCAAAGCTAGAAAACCCGTGACCGATCAGCCATTGCACATATTTGAGAATAATATGAATAAGAAAACTTGGAATATGCAAGCTTTGTAGATAACGCGTCATCATCCATTTTGCATGTGCAAAGGCAGATATACTAATGATGGCATTGATGTCATCGCGTTTAGTTGATTCAAATAAAACCGCGCCAGCACCAACTGAATGACCTAGGAGTGCAATTTTTTGGGTACGTTCGGGGTGTTCTTTCTTCAGCCAATTAATACTTTTACCTAGATCTTCTGCAAAGCGAGGTAAGGATGAAAATAGGGCAGAATCACTTTTGCCATGTGCGCGTGAATCGATTAATAAAACATTTAAGCCAGCCTTGTGAAAAGGCTTAGCAATAGGTAGCATTAACTCTGCATTACCACCCCACCCATGTAACACAATGATTGTTTCTGTCGCACCATCAATGGGAAGCAACCAAGCAAAGAGTTTTTTATTCTGTGCAGTGGGGATAGAAACTTCACGGTAGTCTTTAATACCAAAATCACGGGGTGTTTTGGTCTCGATATTTCTAGGGGCTTTAAAACCAAGGTGCAACGCTAGCAAAAAAAGTAAGACAATACTTACTAAGGTAATTAGAATAATAAAAAGAAAGTTCATATTTGGGCGCTATGTGAAAGTTGTAGAACTTATTTGAAAAATTGATATGATGATAAAAGTCACTGTAGTAAAAAGCATTGATATTTATTAACGTATTGGGCAGGTAAGTTATGAAAAAGAAGCTTTTATTTTTACTCACTCTAGCTATTACATCAAGTATTTATTCTTCAAGAATTTATGCAGATGGTATGTTTTCGGTAGGTCATAAAAACGTTAGTTTTAATGTCGGTTCAGGCAGTGCTTATGGTAATCGTTATACGATATTAGGCGTTAATGTAAATTACTTCGCTTTGGATAATCTTTCTCTGGGTGTGGGCTATACTGGCTGGTTTGGTGATGACCCAAAGATCAATAAGGTAAGTATTCCTGTAACTTATTATTTACCCATAGGTGATACGATTAGACCTTATTTGGGTGCAATTTACCGCCATACTTTTATTGATAAACCCTATGAAGGTTATAATGCCTATGGTGGTCGCGTCGGTGTTGCCATCGCTAGGGGAGGTTCTTTTCTTCGTGTAGGCTGGGTTCATGAATATTCTGATAATGGTGATGATGACAGCGGCAATAAATCTGAAGGTTACCCTGAAGTGAGCGGCGGTTATTCATTCTAACTCCGCTAAGATTAAATAGTGTTCCAACGAGGGTAGCTATTTCATGATAAAAAACTTTCAATACAAAAAAATCTGTCTAGGACGAGATTTTCTTGCTGAGACCTACTTAGATTCCTTTAGTTTAACTAAAGTAGCTAAATACTCGTGTATGTCTCAATATCATTTCTCCAGAGTTTTCACAAAGACGTTTGGAGAGTCGCCTAATACATTTGTCACTAGGCTAAGAATCGAAAAAGCGCAAAAACTATTGATAACAGAAAATTTTAGCATTGGAAAAATATGTGAAAGGGTAGGTTATTCAAGTGTTAGTAGTTTTTCTTCTCGTTTTAGTAGAACAGTAGGTATGTCACCAACGCAATATAGACGTCAATTGCGCAGCTTATCAAACGAACCTCGACGTTTCCCATTGCAATCTATTCCCCTGTGTTATGCACATCACTTATTTGGTTTAAAATATCAAGGTGTCAAGAGAGCAATATAGGATAAAATTAAATGTACTTCTTTCTGTAATATAAGTACCTATTAACTAAGGAGAAGTAAAATGATACAAGCTATAGTTCATGTAACAGTAAATGTATTGGATCAAGATGAAGCCCTTAATTTCTACACCAATAAGCTCGGCTTTGAAGTTGGTATGGATATGACAGTTGAGGGAGGCTTTCGTTGGCTAACAGTATTTGCAAAAGCCCAGCCAGAACTTGAATTAGTGTTAGCAGAACCTAAAGAGGGTCCGATGTTTACAAAGGACTCTGCTGAAAAAATACGCGCTTTGGTTGCAGAAGGCGCATTTGGCGTGGGAGTTTTCAAAACGGATGATTGTCAAAAGACTTATGATGAGCTTTTAGCTAAAGGGGTAGAGTTTACGCAACCTCCTACAAAACAATTTTATGGTATTGAGGCATTGGGAAAAGACAACTCTGGTAATTGGTTTAGCTTAACTCAGGAAACAACGTAAAATACTGCTAAAGCTTTTTCCTTGTAAAAAGGTGAAAAAAAACTGGGGTTACTCAAACGTTATGAAACTAATGAACCATAGAACTTTAATTGTCGTTAATGATGTTCAGTTGAGTAGTTAGTTTTATCAACAAATGTTGTGTTAAAGCGAACACGGCGGAGGTGAGTATAAAGTACTTACTTCGAATGATAATCCTGATTTTACAAAGCAAGGCATTAATAATTACAAAGATAGAGATAGAGATAGAGATAGAATATTAAACATGAATGTATCCTTTAACAGTATTATGATTTACGCTAAAAATATGAAAGAAACTTCTGACTTTTATGTAAAGCACTTTGAGTTGAATGCGGTAGAAAAAGATAGTTTAATTATTCTTTCTGACAAAAATCAACAAGAAAAAATCATTATTCATCAGTCCGCTAAATCTGTAAAAATGGGGCAAGTTTGCGTGAAGTTGGTTTTTTCTGTACCCGATGTAGAAAAATTTAAAAAGAATGCTAGAAAAAACGGACTTATTTTCGGTACAAGCCATAAAGGTAAAGGCTATCTATTTGCAAATGCCAAAGACCCATGCAAAAACAACATTAGTATTTCTAGCCGAGAATACACATGAAAAGTGAATAACTGTAATAAAGCCTTAACTATCGTTCTAACCTTTTATCAACAATATTCTTCAAGGCAATTAAAAGTCCCATACCCAAAAATGCACCAGGTGGAAGGACGGCCAATAAAAACCCTTTGTAGTCTTTGTTGATTTGAAAGGTCCAGTTGTTTGCAATATCACCAAACATGACACTGGCATCAGAAAATAGGGTGCCAGCACCGATAAATTCGCGCATACCACCTAATACGACCAGTACCAGTGTAAAGCCAAGGCCCATCATAAATCCATCAAGCGCGGCGCGTGAAATTTTATTTTTTGAAGCAAACGCTTCGGCACGCCCGATAATCACACAGTTAGTTACAATTAAAGGAATAAAAATACCTAGAACGCTGTGAAGTTGAGGGACGACAGCATGCATGCTGAGATCTATCACGGTAACAATCGAAGCAATCACTAAAACATAATAAGGAATGCGGATTTCTTTGCGTACCCAGTTTCTTGTAAAAGAGATAACGGTATTGGAAACGGTAAGAGTGATAATGGTTGCAATGCCCAAACCTAAACCATTGATGAAATTGCCTGTAACCGCTAACAAGGGACATAGTCCAAGCAATTGGACTAAACCAGGGTTGTTGTGCCAAAGCCCATCAGTGATGATTTTTTTGCAGTCAGTTGCAGAGCAACTTCCGCCGTCTTTAGTGCCTTCAAGTATGGAATCATCAAGTGCTACATCAGTCATGCGTGTTTACCTCACTTGTGGATTTTGGTGCGGGTGAAAAGAGCTTAATCATATTCTTTTGTGCAAACAGCAATGTTGATCGAACAGCGTTAACAATGGCTCGTGGGGTGATAGTTGCACCTGTAAATTGGTCAAAATCACCTCCGTCTTTTTTGACATGCCAGCGATTAATTTCAGTATTATCCAGCGACTTCTCATTAAAGGCATAAACCCAGTCGCTTTTGCGTGTTTCCATTTTATCACCTAAACCGGGCGTTTCTTTGTGTTTAACAATCCTGACACCTGTGACTCGTTGAGTTTTGGCATCGACTCCCAGTAAAAGTGTAATCGCACCACTGTAGCCTTTAAGTGTAGTGATTTCAAAAATAACAGCTTTGGGGGTTCCTTTTTGGGTGGCGAGGTAAACAGAAGTATCACGTTCAAATCCCGTCTCTGTTGCACTTAGCATGTATTTGCTTTTAATTAGGTCATTATCATATTTATCACTAGGCACAACTTCATTGAGTGCAAGTAATAACATTTTTGCCTGATTATCAATTATTTTCTGGTGAGTGAGATTATTAGTTATAGCCACGAGTAACACACTGATTAACGCAAAAAAGGCGAGCGAAAGCCCCGCTTTTTTCATAGCATCAAAGTGCTTTTTCATAGCTTGTTATCCTTTACATTCATGCTTGTTTTTGTGTCAGGGCTGCGACCATGTCCAAAGGTTCTGGGTTGGGTATAATAATCAATCGTGGGTACTGCCATATTCATAATTAACACAGAAAATGCAATCGCATCAGGGTACCCTCCCCAAGTGCGGATAATGTAAATGAGTAAGCCAATGCTAGCACCGTAAATGAGTTTTCCCGTAGGAGTAGTACTTGCTGATACAGGATCAGTGGCAATAAAAAATGCACCGAGCATCGTGGCACCACTAAATAGTTGTAAAATTGGGCTAGAATAATTTTCACCAGAGTACAAATGCATGATGGCTGAAATCAAAGCTAAGGCACTTAACAAAGCAATAGGAATCTGCCAATGAATCAGCTTTTTATACAACAGCCAAAAGCCACCTAAGGCAAAAGCTAAACTCGTCCAAAGCCAAGTATTTTGTATCGTACTTTGTAAATATGGTGATTGCTGTATTATTTCAGCATAGGGAGTGCCTGCTCTTAAGCCTGTTTTAACTTCATCTAAGGGGGTTGCCATGGTGATTGCATCCCAATCAGGTGTGATGCCAGAACTAAAGATAATTCTAAGACTGTCAACAAAGCCGTAGCTAGGCTGACCTAAGCTGGTTGATTGTATCCACTGTGTCATCTCTACTGGAAAGGAGATAATTAATACGGCAAAACCCACCATAGCAGGATTAAACGGGTTATAACCTAAGCCACCATACAGATGTTTGGCTACAATAATCGCAAAGAAAACACCTATAAACAGTATCCACCACGGGATTAAAGGTGGGAGGCTAAGCGCCAAAAGCCATGCAGTAACGATGGCGCTTAGGTCACTTAAAAAGGGCATCACAGGACGTTTACGCATTAATAGCGCAATGGTTTCAAAACTTACGGCAAAAATAACCGCTAACACTACATTAAACAAAACTCCCCAGCCGTAAAAATAAAACAAGACGAGTGTACCGGGGATAAGCGCGAGTAATACTTGGAGCATGACCGAGCTAATATTATTTTCGCTACTAAAAAAAGGTGAGGTGTTGGTTTTAAACTTCATGATGCATCATCCTCTTTTTTGTAGCTTTTATTGGCACTTTCATCTCGTGCTTGTTTTTTAGCTTTAGCGCGTTCCATTGCTTGTTTGATAGCATCGGCTTTGGTGTTGTCACTCGAATCATCCTCACCGCTTTCAGACTTCTTTTTAGCGATGTCTGCTTTCTTTTTTTGTAAGGCCGCTTTATGGGCAGCACGCTTTTCATCTCTCTCGCGTTTATCACGTTCTTTTCTGAAGAGCAGAAATTCGTGACGTTCGCGAGATAAGTCGGCCTTTTCTTGAGCGATTTTTTGATCGCGAATTTCTACTTTAGCAAAACGGTAATAATCCACTAAAGGAATGTGGCTGGGGCAAACGTAATTACAACAACCGCACTCAATACAGTCTTTTAAGTTATGTTCCTGTACTTTTTCTAAGTCTTTCGCACGGATATGCCAGTAAAGCTGTTGTGGCAGTAACTTAGCAGGGCAGACATCCATACATTTCCCGCATCGAATACAAGGCATGGTTGATTGGGTAGAAAAGGCTGAGTTTGATTCACGCAATGCGGTGCTTGAGGTAAATAGGGCACAGTTAGACGCTTTAACCACTGGAATGTCATCATCGTCTAAAGTGAAGCCCATCATCGGGCCACCCATAATTAAATGGTCTGCCATTTTCGTGGTTCCCCCCGCTTGCGTAGCTAAATAGGCAAAGCTAGTGCCGATTAATACTTCATAATTTTGGGGGTGTAGGATGCCATTGCCGGTAACGGTGATGATGCGAGAAATTAATGGTGCACCTTCAATCACAGCTTGATAAATACTATAAACTGTACCAATATTTTGCCCAAGAAATCCAAGGTCAAGGGGTAAACCACCTGCAGGAATTTCCTTGCCTGTAAGAATTTGTATTAGCTGTTTTTCGCCACCACTGGGGTAAATGGCAGGAATACTAACCACTTCAATGTGATGATTGTGTTTGCAAGCTGAACGCACCATTTCGATGGCTTCGGGTTTATTATCTTCAATTCCAATGAGGCATTCTTTTGCATTTAATAAGTGCAATAATATTTCTATACCTGTAATTATTTCTGCACTTTTTTCGCGCATTAAAAGATCATCACAGGTGATATATGGCTCGCATTCTGCGCCATTAATAATCAGTGTTTTGATCTGCGTTTTACGTGAACCTGCCAGCTTTACAGCGGTAGGGAAAACAGCGCCCCCTAAACCGACGATACCCGCTTGTTCTATTCGTTCAATAATCTCTTCGGCTTTGGTATTCTTATAGTCTAAAAAAGGTGCGAGTTTGTGTGATTCTGACTGCTCATCTTCACCATCGGTTTTTAATATAATACAGTTTGCTAATAAGCCAGATGGGTGCGGAATGGAATGCTCTTCAATGGCTGTTATTTTACCTGAGGTCGGTGCATGTATATTGGCACTAAAGTCTTGTTGATCTACATGATGGTTATGTTTTGCTATTAATTGCCCTTTGAATACCTTATCGCCAACAGACACACAGGGTTCTGCGTCAATTCCAATATGTTGGCGTAGTGGTAGCACAAGCTTATCAGGGATTCCTGCTGATTTTATAGCTAGTGTATTGGAGTCATCCTTATGAAAAGGCGGGTGTACGCCGCCGTGGAATGACCAAAGCTTTCTTGAGCTAGTTGTAATTTTAGTAGGGTTGATTAGGTCACTCATATTACGATCCCAAACCTTTATCATTCAGCTCTGAGTCGAGGGGCATAGGGATAAGTGGGTAAGTATTTTCGGTGCTGATAGGCTGCTTCCACTTCCAGTTATCAATGGTTGTATCCAAAGGACGCATGATAATACAATCCACAGGACAGGGTGGGATGCACAATTCGCACCCCGTACATTCAGATTCGATAACAGTATGCATGTGCTTGGCAGAACCAACGATGGCATCTACGGGGCAAGCCTGAATACATAAGGTACAACCGATACAATCTTTTTCAATAATGATGGCAACTTCGGGTAATTCAGCGGCAGGTTCAAGCTCTTCATTGAGTGCAAGAGGCTCAACATCAAGTAAATCTGCCAGTGCCAACATGGTTGTTTCACCACCAGGTGGGCATTGATTAATCGGTGCCTCACCTTTAGCAATGGCTTCGGCATAAGGGCGACAACCAGGAAAGGTACACTGACCACATTGTGTTTGAGGTAAAATACTATCGACTTGATCTGCTAAAGGGTCGCCCTCAACTTTAAAGCGCACTGAAGCATAGCCAAGAACAAGACCAAAAAATAAAGCCAAACCAACTAAAATGAGAGCAGCACTGAGGATTGACATTTTCTTCTATGACACCTTAATCAATCCAGTAAAGCCCATAAAGGCAAGCGCCATAAGACCTGCAGTAATCATACCTATTGCGCTGCCCTGAAAAACCTCAGGAACATCCGATGCAGCCAGTCGTTCACGCATAGCGGCAAATAAAACCAGTACAAGGGTAAAACCGATAGCAGAACCAAAACCGTACAAAGCCGACTCTACAAAGTTATTGGATTGTTGGGTATTGAGTAGAGCGACACCTAATACAGCGCAGTTTGTAGTGATTAAAGGTAAATAAATCCCTAGAACATTGTGTAGAAGTGGGCTAGTTTTCTGCACCACCAACTCGGTAAAACCAACAATGGCTGCAATCACTAAAATGAAACTAATGGTACGCAAATACTCAAGTCCAAAAGGCTGAAGTAAGTATTCATATACCAGAAAGCTAGAGATAGATGAAAGTGTCAGCACAAAAGTAGTCGCCAGTCCCATACCCATAGCTGTCTCAAGTTTACGAGAAACTCCCATAAAAGGACAAAGCCCCAAAAACTGGGAAAGCACTATATTATTTACCCAGACAGTGCCAACAATGATGAGAAGGTATTCAGTCATAACTAATGGTTAAATAGCTCTTGAGAGGAGGAGTTGAGACAAAGTGCAAGACTAATATAAAGGAAACAATAATGATAGTAACCGTAGTGGTTGTTGTTTAAGGAACTCTGATTAAGTTCAATTATTTTTAGCTGACTGCCGATATTTTCCACGAAGATCGACACAAGGAATAACTATTCCCTCTCACTTCGTAAAAAATAGAGACATTTTTTTCTGTGATAAATTCTAACAGGACTTAATCAGAGTTTCCTTAAAGAAATGCTATAAAGAGGAGGTAAAAGATAATTTCCTTAATAAAATAAATGATTTATGTCCTATTTAAGAGTTTGCTGATATACTGCTTCACATCAGTTCAACGCAAACTTATCAATGGGTATTCGATGAGCTTTGGGAACTGATGCTACATACCCTCCTAGCGGTTGGCGACTCAGAGATGGGTCGCCATTTTTGGTTTTGGAGGCTCACCCAAGAGCCCCAAAATTATCCAGCGAATCCCGAAGGGAGAGTCGGAGTCACACGTTGAAGCAACGTATCATAAGATTCTTACGAAGTAATTTATTTAACTTAAACCAAATCAGCCCGAGGCGCTAAAAAGTACTTGGGGCTTTCCGAAGGAAAGTCAGAAGTCGGTTGAAGCAAGGGACACAGCAACTACGAAGTAAACTCCCCATCTAAGACCACTATCGTATAGCAGCTACAAAGAAACGGAAACTCACTAAACCTCACCCAAAGCCACCTTCTTAGCCGTAGCAAAATCAGTCTTACCACTGCCTAACTTAGGCACTGCATTTACAGGCGTAATTTTTGAAGGAATCATCAAGGCATTCATACCAGACTCAATCAGCTTTTTCTTAATGTCGATTGCAGGTGTTTCCGTCGCAATCAGCAAAATAACTTTCTCACCTTTTTTGTCATCAGGCAGATTAACCGCAACTAACTCTAATTCTGGGTCAGCTAGCGCATCACGAATAGTCTCTTCTACCGCCGAGAGGCTAACCATCTCACCACCAAGCTTAGCAAAGCGTGAGTAACGATCAACAATCGTTAGGAAGTTATCATCATCTAAATGGCCTTTGTCGCCACTGTGATACCAACGTTTATTATCAATGACCGAAATTACTTCTGAGGTTTTTTCAGGGTCTAATAAATAGCCTTTCATTACCTGTGGGCCGCCGATAAGAATTAAACCATCCTCACCAGTAGGCAGCTCTTCTAAGGTGTTGGGATCAACGATGCGAAAGCTGGTGCCAGGTAGTGGCATGCCGACCGTACCATCTTTATTGCCTAATTGAGTTTTCCAGTAGCTTGTGTCTAATTCATCAGGGAGGTTTACACTGGCAACGGGTGATGTTTCAGTCGCACCATAGCCTTCTAAAATCTTTTTACCAAATTTTACGGCAAAGGCATCGCGTACGGTGGGGTTGAGTCGTTCGGCGCCTGATATGATTAAACGTAGGGATTTGAGCATTAAGGGATGAACCTTTTTATTCATATTATAAAGACGGAAGAAAGTTGATGTGCCGAATAATAAGGTAGCATTATTTTGTGCAGCGCCTTTGGCAACGGTTAAAACATCGGTAGGATCTGGGTGGCATACAATTGGTACGCCTTCTGACAGAGGCATAAAGGTTGTTGCCAACAATCCAAAAGCATGGAATGTGGGTAGAGTAGACATGACCACATCAGTTTCACGCGTGTTAAGCATATCGGCAACTTGGCGAGAATTGGCGGCTAAATTTAAATGGCTAAGTTCTACGCCTTTGGGTGTGCCTTCACTACCACTAGAAAATAGGATAGCAGCGGTATCGTCCATTTTTATGCGTTTAATATAAATCAGCCGTAAGAGTTGTGTGGGCAGTAACATGACGGTGAGCAGGGTGCCGAGCATTTTAAGTTTCGGCAATTCCGCTTTAAAATCTTCTAAATAAATTAGCTTTGTTTTGGGTAGTATCTCTTTTATATCGATACCTTTTTCTTTCAGTTTACGTAAGAATTTTTTAGAGGTGTAAACCGTTTGTATATCCGCTTTTTTAATCGAGCCTTGCAAAGCTTCTTTGCTGGCAGTGAAGTTAAGGTTAACGACTGTTTTACCCAAAACTAAAACGGCCATATTGGTAATAGCGCCTCCGACACTGGAAGGGATGAGTAGTCCGATATTTTTCTCGGGGCTTTTCTTTTTAATGAGTCCAGAGAATGCAAACACAGCGGTTACAAACTTATGATGGCTTAGCGGGTCGCCCAGCACATCGGTTGCTGCCATTTGAAAGCTCATACGTTTTGCGGTTTTTAACCAAGAGACAGGAATAGGGTCAATGGTTTTTGAGTAGTCTTGCCATGCATCAAAAGATAGTTCGGTGATGCGACGTTTGAGCTGGTCTGGTGATATATTATTAGTTTGGGGCTTGCCAAAAGCGACGATAATATCGCGTTTAAAACCAGATTGACGTGCCTCTTTTAAGAAACCACTTGAACGTGAAAAACGACTACCCCAAAGACCGTGTAAATAGAAGGGAACAATTTTTGCTCTTGTACCTTCTATGGCTTTTAAATAACCTCGCTTAAACTCTGAAAGTTGTCCTGTACGACTGATTGTTCCTTCGGGAAAGAGACAAACTACTTTACCTTCTTTTAGTAAGGTGTTGATTGCTTCTAAAGAATTGGCGCTACTGCCACTTTTAATGGGGATTGCACCTGATATTTTTAAAACACCCTTTAAATACCAGCGTTCGTAGTAGCCACGTTCTATGACGAAATGTAATTTACGCGGTGAGGCAATTTGTACTAATGCCCAATCCACGAAACTGATGTGGTTGCCTAATAACAATACACCACCAGCATGGGGTAAATCCTCAAAACCTAATACCTTCATACGATAACGAGCCGCAAACAAGCGTGCGATAATAAAGCGAAGAAGAGACTCGGGGATTTTTGAAATCGTATAAATCGTACCGAGCAGAGCAACTATGACTAGGCCCCAAAGGATCGATGTGCTACCCACGCTATAATACGCCAGTGTGCTGGTGATAATTAAAAATACCAGCATAATACTAAATTGTATTAAGTTGCTAGTAGCAAGAATACGCCCCAGTTGTCTGTTGCGCGCATGGTATTGCATTAAAGCATTGAGTGGCACAATAAAGAAGCCGCCCATGACACCTAAGAATAAAAAGTTTAATGCCTGTAAAACAGTGGAATCAAAAATGCGAATAAAAACGAGTGCTAAGGTCACACCGATTGCACCTACGGGTACAAGTCCTATTTCGATATGGTTGCGTGATATGCGACCCGCTGTAATTGATCCAATTAAAACACCTATCCCCGCAAATGCCATTAAACCTTGAACCACCGCTGTATTAGTTATACCTAAAAACTCTTTTGCATAAGCGGGGTAGGATGCGAGTAGTACTTGTGATATTGCCCAAAAAACGGCTAAACCTAGAATAGATAACCAAATATAGGGGTGACGTTTAGCGAGTTTGATATTGCGTGACTGTGTTTTACCACGGATATAATCATCCCAACGGTACTTCATTTTGTCTTTGGTTGCGGTGAGTTGTGGCAGACGATAAGCAAGGATTAACTCGAGAACAGTAAGCGCTACCAACACCCAGCCTAAGGGTGCCATGAGCGCAATAACAGCGTCTTTATCGGTGATACTGTTGGTGAACTCAAAGCCTTTAAAGAATGTTTCGAATAAGATTGAGAAGAAAAAGGTGCCTAGCAGTATCCCTGTCGTAGTAGCTGCTTGTAGCAAACCATTGGCTTGAGCCAATCGTCGATCACCCACCAGCTCTTTTACATAGCCGTATTTAGCCGGTGAATAAATAGCACTTTGAAGGGCTAGTAAAAAAGTCATACCAAAGGAGAGCCAGAACCAGCCCATGTAATAACTAAACGTAATTAATAAAGTGATGCCCAAAGCCACCCACGCGCTAATCCGCATAACGGTATTTTTAGGGTATTTATCTGAGATAAAACCTGTAGGTGTAAAAAGGAGTATAAAAGGTAATAAAATTAAAGCATTAACGATAGAACTTAAAACAATGAGTTCAGATCCATCGTAGTTTTTAAAGATAGTGTTTTGAATAATTATTTTGTGACCAAGGTCAACAAAGGCATTGAGAAAGGCGACAGCAAGAAAGGTGAAAAGTCCGGCTATTTTTAATACATTATTCATATTTTACTATCCTCGATATATCTTTGATGTAGTTTAGCATGTGAGAGAACATTTGCTGGATGAATTGAGCTTATATCATGCTGTTAAGCAAGAGTTTAGGTTAATGCATGTAAAGTCAATGCACTAAGACTAGCTTTTAAAAATGTATGAATTCCTACTGCTAGACTTCTTACTTAATTAAGTTTTGATTTTGTTTATAAAAAAAAGGTTGTATAGATGGGTGATTTTTTAAATGCGATGGGGATTATGACGATCCCTCTAATTCTTAGCTCTATTGTCGCTGTTGTGGTTATTCTTAATCTTTTTCTTACCTTAAGAAAAGATAAGGTATTACCTGATGGTTTAGCTAATACAACACTTCAAATTGCCAAAAAAGGTAACCTATCAAAAGATCAAATTGCAGGTGTGCGTGAAAGTTCTTTATTAGGTCAGATACTTGCTACGGGGCTTGATAACCTTGGGCAGCCTCGTCATGTGATGAAGGAGGCTATTGAAGAGTCAGGTAGACATGTTATTCACTCAATGGACAAATACATGACGACCTTAGGTACGGTTGCTGCTATTGCTCCCTTGTTAGGATTGCTTGGAACGGTAGTAGGAATGATTAGTGTGTTTAGCGTTATAACAGCGCAAGGTGTTGGTAGCCCTACAGAACTAGCGGGTGGTATTTCACAGGCACTGATAACAACGGCCTTTGGTATCAGCATTGCTGTCCCTTCTTTAGTTTTCCATCGTTACTTTCGTGGCCTTATTACAAATTATGCGATTGAAATGGAACGAGAATCTATTAAGTTATTATCTGTCGGAATGCCTCTGACGCGTAGAGTTTCAGATGGTGTAAAGAAAAAAGTAGCGACTAAGAGTAACCCTGCACAATTAGCTGCAATGAAAGCCGCTGCTGCTGCCAAGGCACAGCAAGGCGCATCGGCATGAATTTTCGTAAAAACTTAAGTGATGAGGTGGAAGTTAATTTAACGCCACTAATTGATGTTGTATTTTTATTGTTAATTTTCTTTATGGTGACAACCACTTTTGACCGTGATGCAAAAATAAAAATAAACTTACCTACTAGTACCAATGCGGTAGCTGAAGCACAACAAGAAGGGTTAAATATTATCGTTAATAATCAAGGTAAATACTTTGTTAACGGTAGTGAAGTTTTAAATAATAAACCCGAAACCTTATTTCGAGCAATGACTCAGGCAATTGAAGAATCTGGCAATGATCACCCAAAATTAGTGATAAGTGCTGATGCTAATGCTAACTATCAATCAGTGGTTACTGCAATGGACATTGCAGGTCGTTTAGGTTTGACTGATTTTTCAATGGCTACGACACAATCTACGGTGAAAAAATAGTCTTTTAAGCACTACTCTCATGTTAAAATATTGTCCAATACTATCTAAGTAATAGGGCTGACTCTTGTCAAAACACCCATCATCAGTGCCAAAAATGCTTGAAAGCACACCTGATAGCGATAATGGTTATGAAATATATAAGCGTCTAGCCACCTACGCACTCAAACACTGGAACTATCTAATCATGGCCTTTATTGGTCTGGTTATTGCGGGGGCGACGGTTCCCCTTTTTGCCATGTATATGCGACCCTTGCTTGATGGCACATTTATGGAAAAAGACCCAGAGACCATTCGTTGGGCACCGTTGGCTTTATTACTAATATTTTTCTTACGTGGTATTGCGGGTTTTATGTCGAGCTATTCGATGGAATGGATTGGGCGCTCGGTCGTTAAAGAAATTCGCACAGAGTTATTTGAGCGTTTATTACGCTTACCTGTATCTTTTTACGATAAAAATAATTCAGGCCAGTTGGTTACCCGCTTAATTTATCATGTGGAACAAGTCTCTACAGCCGCTACAAAAGGTTTGACGGTATTGGTGCAAGATACTGTTACGGTGATAGGCTCCATTGCTGTCATGATGTATTACAGCTGGAAATTAGCTTTAATAGTATTGTTTGTAGCCCCCATTATTGCGGTTTTGATCGCTATTATTTCTCGTCGTTTTCGTAAACTCAGTAAGCAGATTCAAGAACAAGTGGGGGAGGTCACTCAAATTAGCAACGAGGCAATTTCAGCTACCCGTGAAATTCGTATTTTTGATGGTATCGAGTATGAATCAAAACGCTTTGCAACGGTCAATGATAACAACCAGCAATCCTATATGAAGCGCGTTGTTACTGAGCAGTTGAGTATGCCTATTGTTCAGTTCTTAATGGCTATAGCGTTGGCTATTGTGGTTTATGTGGCTACACATGGAGACCGTTTAGATACGTTTACACCCGGTAAATTTATGGCCTTTATGACAGCAATGATTGCCTTGCTTGACCCTGTTAAACGTTTAACTAACATTAGCGCTACTTTACAAGGAGGTATCGCAGCAGGTGAGAGCATTTTCTCATTATTGGATGAATCACCAGAAAAAGACACGGGCACGCAAGTTATTGATGGGGTAAAAGGGGACTTTAGAATTAAAGACTTAAGTTTTCGTTATAATAAAGAGAGCGAAAAAGTCTTG
>JAZGFW010000076.1:0-3855 GCA_036479895.1 Cocleimonas sp.
AACTCCATCGCTTGGCAAGCATGAGAGGGTTTACCAATACCTGCATCTACCAGCAAGGTAGCATCGGGAAGACGTTCACGAATCACTTGTAATGAATACGGATTCATTAGACCTTTGCCTGTACCAATGGGTGAACCCCACGGCATAATCACTTCACAGCCTAAGTCTTGTAGGCGTTGACATAAGACTAAATCATCCGTGGTGTAAGGGAAGACTTTAAAACCATCTTTGATGAGTGCCTCAGTGGCTTTTAGCAGCCCAAACGGATCGGGTTGTAAATTATAATCATCGCCTATGACTTCAAGCTTGATCCAGTCTGTTTGAAAAATTTCGCGCGACATTTTGGCAAGGGTGATGGCTTCTTGTGGGCTGTGACAGCCCGCTGTATTAGGGAGAAGGTGGCAGCCTAAGTTTTTAATGAAGTCCCAAAACTGCTCGCCACCTTTATTTTTTGGTGACTGTCGGCGCAAAGATAACGTGACAACATCTGCCCCTGACGCTTTAATCGCCTGTTGCATAATGTGGGGCGAAGGGTAGAGCGCCGAGCCAATAAAAAAACGGCTGTTTAGTTCAACGCCATAGGCCGACCATGTAGTTTGCTTGCTCGTTTCTTTGTTCATAATGGCACTCATCTTATCCGCCGCTCACTGGATTCAAAATATCGACTTTATCTTGGTCATTTAAAATCGTATCAGCCCATTGATCTTTTGGGACGAAAGTTTGATTGATGGCCACGCCCAGCATTCCCGTTTTTTCATAGCCTAGAAGTTCCAGTGCTTTTAGCACGGTACAGTCTAGGTCGAGTGTTTCGAGTGAGTTGTTGATGCTAACGTGAATCATAGTTTCTCTAAGGTCATATCTAATGCTACTTTCTAAAATAAGTCGTTGATTAAGTCGTCAATTAAGGTTGGTGTAAATAGATACCCATGCCGATATAAGCCATTGATACAAATCAGCTTATTATTACTTTCAATGCGTGGATTATTATCAATAAAGGTCGGGCGCAAGCCTGTTTGTAACTGTAAAATATTAGCCTCACCGAAACCTTTGTGCAAACTATACAAGGCTGACAGTAATTCTAAGCCTGATCTTACCGTCACAGGGCTGTCATCATCACTTTCTATTTGAGTCGCGCCAATAACGTATTCGTGATTTTTTCGTGGTGCAATATACAAAGGGTAACGCGGGTGAATCAAACGTATAGCCCGCGTAAAATTAACCTCAGGTGCATACACGCGAGCGACTTCACCGCGTACTGATCGAAAATCTTTTAAGTCAGCTTTTGCACCATTGCCTCGGCAATCAAAAACGGTGTCGAATGTATCATTAAATCCTGTGACTTTACCTGTATTTTTAATGCCTTCAATCCTTGTGTTTTCAACAACGGTTATATTGTTAGCTTGCTCAAAATAACGGTTTAAAGCAGGGTAGAGTGCTTGGTTATCAATCACGCCTTCGTTAGGGAAATACAATCCTTTTGAGAAATTTTGCGCTAGTTCTGGCTCTAACTTTTTTAAACCGGTTTTATCAACAGACTGCATTTTGTCTGTTATTGTGCCAGTTAAAACAGCCTTGGATTTTATGTGAAAGCGTTGATAAACCGCTTCATCAGCTGCATGAGTCACAACCAGAGAACCTTTTTGATTAAAAGTAATACTGGATTCTGTTTGTGCTTCTAGCTCGGGCAACCATTGCTCCCACAAATGATAGGATTTTACGCCTAACTCTTGGGTGATTGCTTCGGTGCTAACCGCCTCGGTAAAAGGCGCAACCATTGCGGCAGCGATTAATCCTGTGCCGACAAAGTTGCGATCATGCTGGTCAATCAGAGTAATTTCTATGGATAGATTCTGAGTAGTTGAGTGTTCATTTAGTCGCCAAGCCAGTATGCGACCAACTAGACCCGTGCCGATAATTGCAACTTTCATGTATTTTTATCCACAGATATCCACAGATTAAAGAAAGATATTTTTTTTATCGGTGTAAATCGATGTAATCTGTGGATAGCCATTCGTTATTAAGTTTTAAAGTCAGACTTATAAATTTCACTGCCTTTTTTCAAGAACTCAATAGACTTTTCTTCCATGCCTGCTTGCTGTTTTGCGTACTCACTGCCTGTGCCGTATTGATCGCGAACTTCTCGGGTGATTTTCATTGAACAGAACTTTGGCCCACACATAGAACAAAAATGCGCTACTTTGGCAGACTCTTTTGGTAAGGTTGCATCATGGTAAGTGCGTGCTGTATCGGGGTCTAGTCCGATATTAAATTGATCTTCCCAACGGAATTCAAAACGGGCTTTTGACATCGCATCATCACGCGCTTGCGCGCTAGGGTGTCCTTTAGCTAAGTCTGCAGCATGGGCAGAAATTTTGTAGGTAATAATACCCGTTTTAACATCGTCTCTATCAGGTAACCCAAGATGCTCTTTTGGGGTTACATAGCACAGCATCGCCGTGCCGTACCAACCTATTTGCGCCGCACCAATCGCCGAAGTAATGTGATCATAACCTGGTGCAATATCGGTCACTAATGGGCCAAGCGTGTAAAAAGGCGCTTCGTCACAAATGTCCAATTGCATATCCATATTCTCTTTGATCTTGTCCATCGGTACATGACCAGGACCTTCAACAATCACTTGTACATCGTGCGCCCATGCTTTTTTAGTCAGCTCACCCAAGGTTTTTAATTCACCGAGTTGCGCCGCATCGTTGGCATCAGCAATTGAACCCGGGCGCAAACCATCACCTAATGAGAAGGCCACGTCGTACTTTTTCATGATTTCACAAATTTCTTCATAATGGGTATAGAGGAAGTTTTCTTTATGGTGCGCCAAACACCATTTAGCCATAATCGCACCACCACGAGATACGATGCCTGTGATACGGTTTGCGGTGAGTGGAACGTACTCTAATAACACGCCCGCATGAATCGTAAAGTAGCTTACGCCTTGCTCAGCTTGCTCAATAAGGGTATCGCGAAATAACTCCCACGTTAAGTCTTCGGCAATGCCTTTTACTTTTTCAAGCGCTTGATAGATGGGAACCGTGCCAATAGGAACAGGTGAGTTACGAATGATCCACTCGCGTGTTTCATGAATATTTTTACCTGTCGATAAATCCATGACTGTGTCACCACCCCAACGAGTAGACCAGACCATTTTTTCGACTTCTTCATCAATCGATGAACCCAGTGCAGAATTACCAATATTAGCGTTGATTTTGACTAAGAAATTACGCCCAATAATCATTGGCTCCATTTCTGGGTGGTTGATATTGGATGGGATGATCGCACGACCACGCGCCACTTCTTGGCGAACATACTCAGCCGTAATCTCGCGCGGTAAACCTTTGCTTGTAAGCTCTGCCACCTCTGTTTGTGAAAGGGTAGAGCGGCCTAAGTTTTCACGAATCGCCACATATTCCATCTCTGGTGTAATAATGCCTTGGCGCGCGTAGTACATTTGCGACACGTTTTGCCCATCCGCTGCAATCTTTGGCTTAGGTTTGTTTTTAAACGGCTCAATATCTAAATCACCTTCAAGACGCTCACGGGTAAAGTCAGAGCTAAAGTTTTCTAGTTGAACTGTGTCACCACGCGCTTCAATCCAGTCTTTTCTAAACGCTGGTAAACCTTTGTTTAGGTCAATATCAATATCAGGGTCAGTGTAAGGGCCAGAGGTATCATAAACACGTAAGGGGTCGTTAATTTCGTATTCGTCACTGTCTTCACGTAATAAAGTCGGTGATAACACAACGTGGCGCATTGCGACTTTAAAGGTCTTGGCGTCATTTTCAATATAGATTTTTTTAGAGCCAGATAAAGGCTCACGAGTAACAGAAGTGGTAATACTGG
>JAZGFW010000077.1:0-3482 GCA_036479895.1 Cocleimonas sp.
TACGCCCAAGATACTTTATATCCGCCCTGAAGCACTCATCATTAATCCATCTGCAGATTTAAATGATATAGAAACCTTTGAAATCACCATTAGAAACATTCTATTTGATGGCTCTAATACTAAATTAGCAACCGTTGTGACAGGCAGTACCGAAGAGTTGCTAATCTCATTACCACAAAATGCTGAATTTGATAGCTTAGAAGAAGGCGACAAGCTACAAGTTGGCATCCACCGTGATGATTTAAAGTGCTACTAAGTGCTACAGCTATTAATAAATAGCGCTACCAGAAAAGGACTCTTCTTATGGAACAGGTAAATACAAAGCCTAAAAAGCATTTTAATGTAACGCTATTTCTATTGATAATTCCTGTCTTACTATGGCTGGTTTTATTAATTGTATTGCCACATATGGACTTACTGATTAGCTCTTTTCAAATGGAAAACGATGAGGGTGACATGGTTTTCTCGTTCGGAAACTACCTAGCCTTTTTTCAGAATAAGATTTACTGGTTCACCTTTGTTAAAACCGCCGCTTATGCAATTGGCATTACCATTCTGGCATTTATCATTACCTTCCCTGTAGCATTTTATCTCACCAAAGTTGTCTCAAAAAAACACGCAAGCGTTTTCATCCTGCTTTTATTGATCCCACTTTGGGTCGGTGAATTGGTAACAGTTTATGGTTGGATGGTACTGCTGGGTGATCACGGTATTATTAATCATGTCCTCATGACCATCGGCATTATCGACAGCCCCATCAATATGCTCTACACCAATTTCAGTATGATTATTGGCCTGCTGTATATGTCGATGCTGTTTATGGTCGTACCTGTTATGTCGACGTTAGAGAGCTTGGATGATTCTCTCATTGAAGCCGCCAGTGATTTAGGTGCATCAAAATGGACAATTTTTAGAACCATTATAATCCCCTATTCAATGCCAGGAATCGTCTCAGGCGCAATCATTGTTTTCATGTTGGTAATTGGTGATTATCTCGCACCCAATATTTTGGGAGGCAAGAGTTCGCTCTGGTTTACTGAGCAAATTTACAACGAATTCTTATCCACCTTTAACTGGAATGAAGGTGCTGCATTTGGCTTCCTATTACTGATGCTGTCTTCTGGAATAATCTGGTTGGCACTAAGGTTGTCAGGTCAAAAACTAGATAAGGTGGGATCATGATCTTAGCCACGCTCTACCCAGCCAACCGAGGATTTTAGAATTATGATACGTTCACTTCCAAACACCCCCCTTTATAAATACGGTTACCGGATTTACATCACCCTCTTCTTTTTATTTTTGGTGATGCCTTTAATTGCTATCTCTGTTTTGGCGTTTAATGACTCTAACTATATTGCACTACCGTGGAATGGCTTCACGTTGGATTGGTTCTTCTCTGCAACTGATGAAAGGGAAGGCCTATTTGCTGATTCAAACCTAATTGAAAGTATTTTCACCAGTTTAACCAGTGGCTTAATCGTTGCCACCATGTCTACTATTATTGGCACAATGGCGGCACTACTCTTTGAAGAGGAAGAATTTAGATTCAAGGGCTTGCTCTATTTTTTAGCCCTTACACCGCTGGTTATCCCTGGTGTTATCTTGGGAATTTCTATTTTATTAAGCTCCACCTATGCAGGAAATTATATTGAGAAAACTTTTGGGATCGATATAGAGCTATTCAGACCCAGTTATTGGCTGGTAATTTTAGGTCAATTTTCCTTCGGTGCAACTTATGTCATGTTGCTAGTATCAGCGCGTTTAAAAAAGTATGACCGATCACTAGAAGAAGCGGCATTAAGTTTAAAAGCCACACGCGTTCAAGCGATCTGGTATGTAACCATTCCCTTTTTACGCCCTGCTATTATTGGTGCATTTGTGGTTGCCTTCTTGCTCAGCTTTTCTAATATCAACACGACCATTTTCTTAGTTGGCTCTGACCCTACCTTACCGATTGATTTATATTCTCGGATTCGCTTTAGTTCAACACCTGTACTTAACGCAATTTCCTTCTTAATTGTATTAATTATTACGGTTGTCGCATTTATTAACTTCTTTATAGCACGACGTAAGGAAAATATAGACTAAGTCGCTATAGTTATAAGTATGGTCATTGTACAAATAAGCGATACTCATATCGCAGGCTGGGATAAAAAAACATACGGAGTTGCTGATATGGCAGATAATCTCGCATGTTGTGTCTCACATATTAACCAAATAAACCCAAAAGCCGACGTGGTACTTGTCACAGGTGATATTAGTAATACCGGTTCTAAAGAAGAATATAAACACGCTAAAAGTCTTTTAGATGAACTTGATGCACCCTACTTTGTAATTCCTGGCAACCATGATAGTCGCAAGCGTTTAGTACCCGTTTTTGGCGATAAGCATTGCACCTTAGAAAATGGCTTTGTGAACTACGTTATTGATGACTATGCTGTTCGTCTCATTGCAGTCGATAGTGCAATCATGAAGCAGTCTGGGGGCAAGATAAGTAAGAAAAGAGCAGATTGGCTAGAGCAACAACTCGCAAAAGAAACTGAAAAGCCCACTATTCTTTTTATGCATCATCCTCCCCTTAAGCTGGGTGTGATTGAAACAGACATTGATGGCTTTATTGGTTCAGAAATATTAGGAAATATCGTTGAAAAATACGCCAATATAGAACGTATTATATGTGGGCATATTCACTTACCCACTTGTACCCGCTGGCACGGCACTATCGTAAGCACCGCACCGAGTACGGGAATGCCTCTTTTATTAGACCTTACAAAAGAGTTAGTATCACTGTTTACGCTAGATGACCCCGCCTACCAGATTCATCATTGGACTCCTGAAAAAAATCTAGTAACACACACGATAACCGTCAAAGATAGGGGTGAGTTACATCCGTTTCAGAATGATCCGCCAATTTAAAATTCAAAGAAATAAACTATTCCTCACCACGAAAGACACGAAGAACCAAAAACTTAATGGGCGTAGGTAAATAAATTCTTATCTAAAAACAAGCTATTATAATTAGTTTAGTTTTTCTTCGTGTCATTCGTGCTATTCATGGTAAAAAAGCTTTATAAAATAGCCTCTTCAGGATACATCTTACTCACAGGTCCACAAATCAATTCATCAGGCATATAAACCACTGAAGTATCTTTATCGGTATAATCTAACGTATGCAAAAAATGACGGATACACGCCAAACGTGCACGTTTTTTATCATCGGATTTAATCACTATCCAAGGTGCATCTGCCGTATCAGTATTAAAAAACATCGACTCGCGTGCCGCTGTGTAAGCATCCCATTTATCCAGTGATTCCACATCAATCGGGCTTAGTTTCCATTGTTTAAGTAGATCATGTTTACGTGAATGAAAACGTCGAATTTGTTCTTGCTGAGTCACTGAAAACCAGTATTTAAATAAGATTGTGTCTGAATTGACCAGCATGCGTTCAAACATGGGCGCTTGACGCATAAACTCCAAGTG
>JAZGFW010000078.1:0-10495 GCA_036479895.1 Cocleimonas sp.
CCGTAAAACCCTTAAGGGGCTAGTAACGCGCACCACAAATCAAAATGAAATGAAGCCTGAAACGGCGAAGATAGGTGTACTTTGGCAATCGTTCGATAAAAAAGTCCCAGTGGATTACCAAAAAGGTGAGCGTGTTTACGGTGTTTATTTTGACTATGAGTCCGATGCAGAGGGTGAGTTTTCGGTATTAGCGGGTTTTGAAGGAGAGGCAAGCAGCGATAACGCCTTAGAAGAGGTGATGATTGAAGGTGGTCAATACCTCCGCTTTGATGCTACTGCAAAAACAGACGATGATGCAGGTAGAATTCAAGCGGTCATTGAAACGTGGGGTACAATTTGGCAATATTTTTCTGGTAGGCCTGAGTATCAACGAGCCTATACTACGGACTTTGAATTTTATAAAGACCCTACAAATATCGAAATTTATATCTCAATAATTTAACAGCTCCTTCAACCCTGTAGTAGAATCAACCCCATTAAATAATGAATTCATCTGTATGACTAAAACAATAGAATTAACCAAAGCACTGATCGCTCGTCAATCAATCACGCCAGACGATAAAGGTTGTCAGCAATTAATAATTGATGAGCTAGAGCCGTTGGGCTTTATAACTGAAAAAATGCGCTTTGGTGAAGGCACTGATGCTGTCGATAACATTTGGTTACGTAAAGGTACAGAAGCCCCGCTATTTTGTTTTGCGGGTCATACTGATGTTGTGCCAACAGGCCCTGTAGAGAACTGGCAGAGCGACCCTTTCGAGGCTACTGAACGTGATGGGAAGCTATACGGTCGTGGCACGGCGGATATGAAAGGAAGTGTTGCGGCCTTTACGGTTGCTTGTTCACAATTTGTAAAAGATCATCCTAATCATAAAGGCTCTATTTCATATTTAATCACTAGTGATGAAGAAGGCCCTGCGCACCATGGCACGGTTAAAGTGATTGAGACTTTGGAGGCGCGCAATGAAAAAATTGATTGGTGCTTAGTTGGTGAGCCTTCTTCTACGAATAAAGTGGGTGATGTGATTAAAAATGGGCGACGTGGGTCGCTCGGTTGTACGCTTAAAATTATTGGCAAGCAAGGGCATGTTGCTTATCCACACTTGGCGAACAATCCGATACACCTTGCTGCGCCGGTGTTGGCAGAGTTAACGACTATGCAGTGGGATGAGGGAAATGACTTTTTTCCACCTACGACTTTTCAGGTATCTAATTTAAATTCGGGTACGGGCGCTACGAATGTTATCCCCGGTATTTTGGAAATGGTGTTTAATTTTCGCTTTTCAACTGAAATTACACCGGACGAAATACAACAGCGCGTAGAAGCAATGCTTAAAAAACATGAACTTAAATTTGAGATAAAGTGGGCATTATCAGGTCTGCCGTTCTTAACAGCTGAAGGAAACTTGGTTGAATCGGCCGTTGCTGCCATTAAAAAAGTCACAGGCATTGATAGTCAACTATCTACCAGTGGTGGCACGTCAGATGGTCGTTTTATTGCACCTACGGGCGCACAGGTTTTAGAACTAGGCCCAACCAATGCGACCATTCATCAAGTAGATGAATGTGTTGGGATTGACGAGCTAGATACTTTAGAAAAGATTTATTATGAAATGCTGGTTAACTTACTAGCTTAGGTACGAATAATATGTCGATTAAAATCATTCTTACAGGTGGCACCATTGATAAGCATTACAATGAATCGAATGGTGAACTAGACTTTGTAGATTCGCATATTCCAGAAATACTCAAACTAGGGCGTAATTTTACTGAAAATAGTATTGAGCAGGTTTTATTAAAAGATAGTTTGGCTATGGATGACGCGGATAGATTGTTGATATTAAAAGCGTGTAATCAGTCATTAGAGGATAAGGTTCTTATCACTCATGGTACAGATACAATGGTTGAAACTGCAAAGGTCTTAGGTGAAGCTAAGCTTGATAAGACGATTGTTTTAGTCGGTGCAATGATTCCTTTTGTGTTTAAACATTCCGATGCGATGTTCAATATTGGCTTTGCCTTGGGTGCGCTGCAGACGCTTCCAGCGGGTGTTTATGTGGCAATGAATGGAAAAATATTTTCTTGGGATTCCGTTGTTAAAAATAAGGAAGTAGGGGCTTTCGAGACAAATAAAAAATAGAAAGTCAGTCCGCGAAAAACACAAAAGGCACGAAAAAAAACGAATTTCGTAATTTTTCGTGCCTTTTGAGGATAAGCTTGAGCTTATACTAAGTAGCTAATAACGCTTAGCCATTTAGCGGCATAATGTCATCAGTAAAGGTACCGATTACTTGCTTCTGAACTTCTTCCATATCACTGTCAGCATCCGCTTTAACACTTACTTTCACAGTGGCTTCAACACCGCCTGTTAAGTGGATAAGGATTTCATAGTCACCAATATTACGGATAGGGCCTTCTGGCATACGTACTTCACGACGCTCAACTTTTACGCCTTGCTCAGTAATAAGGTCTGCAATTTCGTTATTTGATACAGAACCAAATAATTTTCCGCCAACGCCTGCGCGTACTTCAATTTCTAAATCACTAACGCCTTTAATAGCAGTTAAGCGATCTTCAGCAGCTTTGGTTCTTTCAGCAGCGACCTTTTCTAGATCGCCACGAATAGTTTCAAATTCAGCAATATTTGTTTTAGTGGCTGTTTTAGCTTTCTTTTGTGGAACAAGAAAGTTACGTGCGAAGCCTGACTTAACATCAACGACATCGCCTAAAGCACCTAAGTTTTCAATTCTTTCCATTAGTATTACTTGCATAATTTTTACCTCTGACCTCATGCGGTCGTAAATTTATTCTTTGTTCGTAACCTAGACTTTTAATTTAGCTCTAAAATCAGCAAAATTATCAATAATGCCAAAGGTTGCGAGTAGTACAATCATTTGTACGGGCAACAAAAACATCAAAATATAAAGCCCAATAAGCCAGCGCGAACTCATTCCGCGATTTTTTACCATGGCGTGTGCTAGTGACAAGCCTTGAAACAAAAAGATAGCGATTCCAGCCATAATCAATTCAATTATCAGCTGATTTCTACTTAATGCGGCAATAACGATAGCAACAACTAACGCGATTGACGCTTGCTTGCCGATGCGTATCTGACGAAACTCTTCTCCAAAACCACCGGGGTTGTAGAGTAGGGCTTGCCAGTTGCGTGCGATAATTAACGAAAGTATCGAAATTATTGCGAGTGCGGCTGCAAATGTTCCTGTCATCCAGCTTGCGGCGTTATTAATGGTTTCATCAATACCTTTGCCACTAGACTGATTGGCTTGTTGCATTTTTTGCAAAAATGGTTTCATCTGTTCTAACATCGGTTTCCAGTATGCATTTGCATCGGATTGGATGAGGTGAAACAGTAAAATACCTATTGCACTAAATGCCAAAATTAATAATAAAGTTTTTCCCCATGAATTTGTCATGGCTAAGGCACTCGCAAGAAGTACCATGGGTAACCAGTTTATTAACCCTGCTATTACACCACTGCCAGCAGATTGTTGTAAAACGACGCTGATTAAAACCAGCGTCAATGTTGCTAGCAGTGTAAATGCGACCCCTTGTTGCCAACCTTTGCGTAATGTTATTAACGCAATTGCCGCGTTGCTAAATACAATCATCGGCGGTAGAAACAAGGAAATCAGGGTGGATACAATGACGAATATCGCTGCTTGCATCCGGCCTGCCATAATAAAGCTGGCCATAGTTTTTGTGCTCTTATCTTACTTAAAACTTACTTATGTTGATCTGTGTAAGGAATCAAAGCAAGGAAACGTGCGCGTTTAATAGCAGTTGCTAGTTGACGCTGGTATTTTGCTTTAGTGCCTGTTACGCGACTCGGTACAATTTTACCTGTCTCTGTAATGTAAGCTTTTAGTGTATCTAAATCTTTGTAATCAATTTCTTTTACGCCTTCTGCTGTAAAACGGCAAAACTTTTGGCGACGAAAACGGTGTGACATAATATTTCTCCTAAGTCTTTGGCGAGCGATTATCTGCGCTGTTGCTTTCTTTCAGCTTTCTTTTCGGCTTCTTTGCTTAGCATTGAAGGCTCAGTCTCAGACTCGTCACGACGAATCGTTAGATTACGTAGTACAGCATCATTAAAGCGGAATAGGTCTTCTAGCTCACTAAGTGTTTTAGTATCAGTTTCGATATTCATTAGCACGTAGTGTGCTTTGTGTAACTTAACGATAGGATAAGCAAGAGGACGACGACCCCAGTCTTCAAGACGGTGGATTGTGCCTTTGTTATCTTCAACTAGCTTACGGTAACGCTCTAGCATGCTAGGGAGTTGTTCAGATTGGTCTGGGTGTACCAGAACAATGATTTCATAATGTCTCATTTTATCTCCTTATGGACATTTGGCTCTGCTTAACTTCAAATATATTGAAATGCTACACAGCAAGGAGGAGGCAGGTGCCCCACGAAGCGCGATATTATCATGGAGAGCTTTGTAAATGTCAAACAGCTATTTGCTGTGAATGCTCTTATTTATACTTTTATGGGTGCTTACTCAGGTTAAAAACACTTTTTTGTCCTAAACTTGCTTTCATAAGAAGTTTTTGATAAGTCGATTCGATTTTAGCGAGAAAAAACTATCGCTATTTTTCACGAAGTGAGCAGCGAGAAGTAAGATCGCTCTATTGCACCGACCTCCGAGGGAAATTTTGGTAGTTTTGACTAGCTAACAAAATGGGACTTGCTCAGAAGCTTTATTTAGAGGAGTTTTTAAGGTGAAGCTGTCTGTTTTGTTAATTCAAGATAATAATACATCCTGTGATGTACAGGCTTTACTTGAGTCAAAAATTCCTGATATTGCTATCACAATCAAGCCTAATAAAGCACTTGCTGCTTATTTACCAGCCTATGATTTAGCTATTATTGAAAAAAAACAATCCGTATCTCAACTGTTAAAAAAGAAGGATGTAGGGCTGATTGTTTGGGAAGATTTTTCTGATCTTTCTGTAAAGATTGATATGTTTTTGCAACTACAGCGACACCTCAAACAATTCCCTTTAAAGTTAGAAAACTGGACCTTAACGGAGGTGTTACACAATAGTGATGATGCGATAATCTATCATGGCGT
Organism: Cocleimonas sp.; assembly: GCA_036479895.1. Classification (GTDB taxonomy): domain Bacteria; phylum Pseudomonadota; class Gammaproteobacteria; order Thiotrichales; family Thiotrichaceae; genus Cocleimonas. The sequence continues at coordinate 5,098 of JAZGFW010000078.1, forward strand.
TAATACAGGAGAGTCTAAACACCCTTTCAAACATAGGGAAGCAGCAATTAAATGTTTTAAATTTAGACCAAGTTCACTGACATCTATAAAAATAAAAAACTTCCTTGATACCTTAAATAAACGAACCCATTCAAATACAAAGGGATTAGTGCGCTTTTATGATGGTGGGGTGCATGATTCGGCTTTTTATTTAGTGATGGAGTACCTCAATTATGGAACATTAAGGCAGGCATTGAATGGTTGTGGTAATAAACTACCTCTAACGCATGCTTTGGAATGGTTTCAAGAGATTGTTCTTGCGTTGGATTGTGTGCATCAAAAAGGGTTAATCCATCGGGATTTAAAAATTGATAATGTATTGTTGCGCTCCGATGGTTCTTTAACTTTGGTCGATTATGGAATATCTAAACGTCTATTGTTAGATGCAGGTTATATGAGTGAAGGTGAACTTCATTGCTCTCCTCATTATGTTAGCCCTGAACAAATATCAGGGGATTCTTGTACACAACGCTCAGATATTTATAGCTTAGGCGTGATTTTTTATGAGCTTCTTGTTGGACGAAAACCTTATGCAGGTAGTATGGCGCATGAGTTAATGATTCAACACGTTATGGCGCCAGTCCCTGTATTGCCTGAAAGCCTGAGTTCCTTTCAACCGATGCTAGATAGACTAATGGCAAAAAACCCTGATGATAGATTTTGTTGTGCGGTAGAAGCCATTGAGAGCTTGCCAATGGTCGCTTAAATCTTCACCATTGTAGTATGACAATATCGACTGAATATGAAAATAACAATGAATCGAAACTTTCATCCGCTTTACTTTCTTTTTTAGAAAAACAAAATGATGTGCAAAAGGTTACGGTGCCTGCTGGTGTTTCTGTATGCCAATCAGGGGATGTATGTGAAAGCTTAGTGATACTCTTGAGCGGACAGGTCAAAGTTTTTCGTCCTGCAGAAAGTGGTCGTAGCTTAACCTTATACTATGTAAATCATCATGAAAGTTGCATTTTGACGGCTTCTTGTATTTTAAACGATACCCCGTTTCCTGCATTTGCAGAAACTATTACTGAAGTAACGGCGCTTTCAATACCCCCCGATAGAGTAAAAAAGTGGTTAGAAACAGAACCACTTTGGCGTGATTATGTGTTGTCGTTATTGTCTCAACGTATGGGTGATTTGATAGAGCTAGTTAATGCTTTGGCATTTCAAGGCTTAGATGTACGTTTAGCTGATTGGCTATTGCAACACAGTTTAGAAGGCAATGAAATTAAAGTAACACACCAAGTTATAGCAGAAGATCTTGCTAGCTCACGTGAGGTCATCAGTCGTTTGCTTAAAGAGTTTGAAGTCCAAGGTAAGGTTATACTGGGGAGAGGAATGATTAAAGTATTAGAGTTCGATGCTTTAAAAAATTACTAGTTCTTTTTTATGTGATGCAAGTTACATACAGCTTGCTTTTTAGACGTTAAATTAGTGTTTGTGAGAATATCCATATTCGGATTAATCTCGTGCCCTCTAATATAAGGAATAAATTATGAAAAACTCAGGAAATATTGATCGCATTTTAAGAATTGTTGTAGGTTTAGCTATTTTAGGCTGGGGTGCATATGGTTGGAATGCGACAGGCACGTTTAACCTATGGGCATTAATCGGTATTGTTCCTTTATTTACGGGTCTAATAGGCTGGTGCCCTGCTTATACTTTATTGGGTATTAAAACCTGCCCAATGAAAGATAAGTAAAATTCACCATGATTTCAGTGGTCTTCAGGCCTTGAAATCATGGCTTATTGTTTAACTTCTAAGCAAATTAATTAAAAATTTTTAAAGTCCATCGATTATTTGTATAATCGGCACTATTCAATCAATGATAAAAACACGTGCCAACTCATACTGATAACAACACAGAGATTCAAGACGCTGATTTAATATGGCGTAAACTTACCTTAAGCGTTAATCATTCAGCCGATGATTTAAAACTTCACACTCAGCGGATTCTATTTTGTTTAGATAATAACTTATCTGATTTTTCCGCTGGAGCATTACAAGATTTATTCATTACTCTGCAAGACAAGGGGAAAGGCTTACGCTTACGTATGTTTAACCTTATTAGTCCTTTGTTAGACTACAGTGAACGACGTTATTTCCAACAGAGTATGGAGGGTATAGAGAGTAATGATGATCTACCGATATTTCAATGTTATCGGGGGTCAGTTTTAGCAGAAAAAAACTATCAATGTGATGATAAAAGCAATGGTCAGCTTCCCATTACTGTTGAATTTAATAATAAAAGCGAAGAAGCTAATTATCTAATGGCGAGTGGTAAACTATCAGAAGCAAAAATAATGCTTGAAAGCATTTTTTTGGGTAATAATGATAAGCAAGTTTCTGAAGCATTACAGACGTATTATTTTTATTCAAAAGATAAAGAGGGGCTTGAACGTTTTATGGGTGAAATGTCACAGAAAAAGAGAAATCTATCAAGTTCGTGGGTAGCATTACAAACATCAGCAGAAATGTGGTAGGTTGATTTCTAAGACTCACCAAGAGTCAGAAATCATATCTGGTTTCCGAAGGAATACAGATGTTCGTTGAAGCAAGGGATGCAGTTATTTTAAATTAGGAAAGTACTAATTAGGTAAACTAAAAGTCAGAATCATATCTAATTGCTGAAAGAATACAGATGTTCGTTGACGTAAAGGGTGCAGTAATTTCAAATCAGAAAAGCGCCAAATAAGCATTGCACAACAAGATAAAAACAGGAATAAATACAATGAGACCCTTACACGAGTCAGGTGACGAGTAAAAATACCTAATATTTCACTGCTTTTCGTTGAAAAACTTGCTAATAACCCGTTATATAGCTTCATTTTCCGCCTCAATCAGTAAAATATTAGCCTATTTTTATTTCGTCACTGACTCGTGTAAAGGTCTCACAATATGGGGATTGTAATATGAAAAATAAAATCATGCAGGTCGTTGCGTTCAATACGTTTATATTGGCCTTTATGCTATCGCAGACTGCATTTGCGGATAGTAACTACCGGGTTAAATCCTCAGACAACTTAATCTCAATTGCAGAAAAGCAATATGAAGGTAGCGGTTTAACTCAGTCGCAAATTTTGGTTGGAATCTACGCTAGTAACCCAAAATCATTTAAAAATGGAAACATTAATAAGCTTTTAAGAGGGCAAAAATTAGTCTTACCCGATGCAAATAAAATTGATCAAATTTCTCATGGGGAAGCTGAGTTAGTGCTGTCAGCTAGAAAACAAAAGAAAAAAGAGAGGAAAAAAAAGAGATTTAAAAAACGCATAAAGTCCACAAAATCAAAACGTAAAATCAAATCTGGAAAAAAGAAAAAAACAAAATCTATTTCACAAAAACGAAATGTGCAAAAAATAGAGAAACTAGAAAAGGAAGGCGCGTCATTAAAAATACGTCTAGAAAAATTAATGGCTGAAAAAAATGCCAGTGATAGTAAGTTAAAAGAGCTTGAAGGCTCTTTGCAAGAAGCCCTTAAGAAAACAGCCGCTATTACTATGGTTTCCACGGTAAGCGAAGGTACTAAATCTGAAGAAGGGGCAAATAAAACCGTTTTAGAGAAAATCAAAGAGACTTCCGAAAGCCAAAAACTAACCCAGCGAGCTAATGAGAAATTACGAGAAAAAAATAATTTATTAGAAAAAAGATTACAAGAATCTAGGAAAGAAGCCGCTGGTAATGCTCGCGCAAGTCTTGAAAAAGAGAGTGTAAAGAGAGCAATAAAAGAGCCGCAGAAATCTATACCGGACAACGCTGTGGAGGTTGATAATAATAAACCTGATGAAACAGATGAGGTAACAAAAACGGACAAAACAAACAAGATTCAATCATCATCAGCGGATGGCACAAGCACCTTTGATAGTTCAAATAAATACTTGCAGTGGGCTTTGTTGAGTTTATTATTACTTCCTTTAGTGTGGTTTGCTAAGCGTCTTATCACTTCAAAAAAGGTTAAAGAACAACCGGCATGGGTTACCGAAACTGAGGAGCCAAACGATATGCTGAGCGCAACGAATGAGAGAATAAATACCCATTACCAAGAAGCACCTTTGGAATCGAGTATAAAGTTAGATGTGGCCAATGCTTATTTGGATGCGGGTAATACTGATGAAGCGATCGAAATACTAAATGAAATAGTTGCTGAAGGGAATGAAGAGCAACAAGCCCAAGCGCAGGCGTTGCTCAATAATATTTAGAAGGCTTAAGTAAAAAAATGTTTTTCAGTTTCTTTTAAGCTGATCCAGTAAATGAATCCAATGCAGCACGGGTATATCACTGACTTCTTGCAAGTGAGTTTGGCAGCCAATATTACCTGTTACGATCATCTCAGGCTTGCTCTTTTGTAAGTTTGCGATCTTATTAATCTGAAGCTTTTGCGAAATTACGGGCTGTAAGATTGAGTAAGTTCCTGCTGACCCACAGCACAAGTGTGAGTCCATAACAGGCGATAAGTCAAAGCCACAGTCAGCTAATATTTTTTCAACCACACCGTTTACTTTTTGACCGTGTTGCAAGGTGCAAGGTGGATGCCAGCTAATCCGCGGTAAGGTATTTTTTGATGCATCTTTGTTGATGAATTGGGTGTAATCTTCATCAATAATAATTTCAGAAATATCTTTGCACAAGGCCGATATTTTCTCGGCTTTATCGGCGTAGTTTTTATCGTCACGCAAATAATGGGCGTAATCTTTAACCATTGCACCACAGCCACTAGCGGTTACTACAATGGCTTCTACACCACTATCTATGTATACCCACCAAGCATCTATATTTTGCTTCATAAAGTCCAATGCTTTTTCCTCATCTGACAAATGTTGGTTGACTGCACCACAGCATCCTGCGTTTTTAGGGCGAATCAATGAGATACCTAAACGATGTAATACGCGCGCCGTGGCTGAGTTAATATCGGGGGATAAGGCGGGTTGCACACAGCCTTCTAAAATAATCATTTTACGGTCAAAGCCAGCAATGGGATAAATGCCCGTTGTGACACGCTTGGGGATTTTCTTTGAGAGTACTTTGGGTAAAAATGGCTTAAATACTTGCCCTAGCTTTATCGCGGGGGTAAATCTTTTACGGTAAGGGAGTAAGCTTAACAGCGCTTTTCGAGTAATGCGCTCTTTTAGGTCTCGGGTGGTTTTTGCTTCCACCGCTTTTCTGCCTATATCCAATAGTTTGGAATACTCCACACCAGACGGACAAGTCGTTTCGCAGTTACGACAGGTCAAACAACGGTCAAGATGGGTGCGAGTAGAGTTACTTACGACTTTATCTTCAAGCACTTGTTTGATCAAATAAATACGCCCGCGTGGGCCGTCATTTTCATCGCCTAATAATTGGTAGGTGGGGCAGGTT
>JAZGFW010000079.1:0-2760 GCA_036479895.1 Cocleimonas sp.
GTCCTTCCAAACGCGTTATGTGCGGTTTGTGTATCAACAAATATAGGGAGTTTATCTAGTTTTGTTAGGTAACTTTCAATCTGCCCTACTGTTATCTCTTCTCTTTTTTCGCTTCCTAGCAAAGCGCTTACGGCTTCTAAGTGCCACAAATTAGGGACTATTGCAGATGAATTGGAGAATGAAGTTAGCGTTTTTATACAATAAGTTTGATCTTGCGCTTTATTACTTGGCATAAACCAGCGCATAGCAACTGAGTTATCTAAAACAAAATCACTCATTTTCTACCATTTTCAATAGATGCTTTAAGAACCTCATCAGACACAGTCTGCCCTTGAATTTTTAATATATCTTCAATCGCTTCTAACGTGCGTTTACGATTTGTCGACCGTGTGGGTATAAGGTCAGCGACAGGTTTTCCGCGATTTGTTATTGTAAAATAGCTACCCTTGGCTACTTTACGTAGGATTTCAGGCAGTTTTGTCTTGGCATCATAAGAGCCTACTTCTTCACAAACTTTCATCATCATCTCCGTTTCATATACTAGACCATTAGACTAGTATACTGGTCTTTATGGTGATTGGCAATTTAACCGGAATCATCTGAACCTTCAGTTTCATCTGCCAACTCCAGCGCATCAATCTTCCCCAACGCCACCGACCCCGCAATACCCTGCAACGAGCCATACATTTCAGTGGTATTTTGTAGAACCCCGTCAATCAATTTTTGGCGACGCTTCCAGCTTGCCATTAATGATCGGCGCTCTTTGTCTAACTCAGTCTGCATCGCCATAAAACCATCTACAATGGCTTTGAGCTGCATATTAAATTCATTGCCCGTTAGGTAGTTGTAAAGCAGTGTCATTTTATCGGCTTTGTTATCTTCTTTTTGTAGGGTTGAATGCACCCGAATCAGGCTTTCGCGCAGGAGCGATGCGGAGCCTTTAAATTCATCAATACTGCACACCCAAATGCCATCAACAAAGCCCATGCGCTTCATGTCGCTGGGGTAAACAGCGGTAACCAGCACGCCAATATCGGCATTAACTTTTAGCATGTCTTGTTTGAGTTTTGCTACCCAGCCGTCTGACCATGCTTTGGTGTTTTTGCTTTCGTAACAAATCACACCGCAGTTTTGTGCGTCACGGGTATGGATGGTTTGCACGCAATCCGCCCCGAACGCGCCTTTTTTGATTTCATCAATGGTGTCAAAAGGAAACTCACAAGCTAGGCGCGCTTCTATTAACGTTTCTAAAGCTTCGCCTTGTACTTGCATTGAGCCTTGCTCGGCTTTGCGTTTGGCATCCTCTATGCTTTTTGTCATTTGTGAGATTTGCTCATCTTTGGCTTTTATTTCTAGCTCGCTAGCTTCTTTTATTTCTTTTAAAATTTGCTCTTTTTCGTTATAGGCTTGTTGCGCTAGTTTGGCTTTTTCACACTTTAATTCTTCGGTTAATTTTTTTTGCGCATCTAGTTTTGCAACGGACGTAGCTTCGTCTTTCTCGCGTTTAAGCTGTTCAACCTGCGCCTTGGTTTCGTTTAATTCTTTGACCTGTTTGGATTTATCTTCTACTTCTTTCTTGAGCAATGCCAATGATTCTGATTGTTCTTCTTCAACTGCTTTTTTAATCTCGGCAGACAGCTTTTCACGCTCTACTTTTATTTGTTTTTTAGTGGCTTGTTTTAGCTCATCATCAAACTTTTCTTTAGCTTCTTCTATTGATGATTCTTTAACTTTAAGATCATCCATTGCTTTTTTATATTTTTGGCGATTATCCTCTAGCTCTTGTGCATGCTTAGCCGTTAATGACTTTTCTAACTCAGATGAGAGTACTTCATTTACGTCAATTTCTGTCTGGCAGTTGGGGCATTTAATGGTGGTACGAGAGGGCATGATAATCCTGAATTTTCGGGCTGAACGATCAGTATATCAGTTGAAGAAATATGATAATCATCATTGTGTTTAAAATCTGCGTATCCTAATATTACATTACTTGAAACTTTGCACGAGTCGGATGACGAGTAAAAAGGACTGAGATTTCACTGTTTTTCATTGGGAAGCTTGCTAATAACCGTTATTAGTTTCATTTCCCGCCTCAATCAGTGAAATATTAGCCGATTTTCTTTCGCCACTGACTCGTGCAAAGGTCTCACTAATACTAACTTAGGGTCTTTTATGAAAAATGCTTGGCAAATAATATTTAGTCTTTCTCTGATGTTAACGGGGGCTATTAGTTTCGCAAAAGATCTAAGCGTAGATGCGCCTTATGTGCGTGAAGTCCCCCCTGGCGTTATGACATCAGCTTCATTTTTAACACTTAAAAATGATACAGATAAAGCAATCGCACTTATAAAAGCCCACAGCGATGTTGCTAAAAATATCGAGCTACATGAACACACTCACAAAGATGGCATGATGGAGATGCGTCAGGTCACTCAAATTAACATACCTGCTCATGGTGAAACTGTTTTAAAACCCGGCGGCTATCACATTATGCTAATTGGACTTACCCGTAAAATAAAATCAGGCGATAAAGTTGAGATAGAGTTGGAGTTTGATAATGGGGAGAAGCAAAAAATAATGGCTGAGGTTAAGAGTGTTATGAAGGGGATGATGAAGTAGAAATTATTGTTACTGAGACCTTTGCACGAGTCAGTGACGAAAGAAAAATGAGCTAAATTTTTACTGATTGAGGCGGGAAATGAAGCTAATAACTGGTTATTAGCAAGTTTTCCAACGAAAAGCAGTGAAATTTTAGTCATT
>JAZGFW010000080.1:0-7136 GCA_036479895.1 Cocleimonas sp.
TGTTATCAAACCACACATACAATTTCACTTTAAAAAAATAACATCTTTATAACCACTTCCTACGTAACTTTTTCTTTTTTTGCTTGTGGATAACTCTTAATTTAGAGTAGAATGTGTTCCCCCTACAATGAATTGTTAATGCTAAAATTTATAGTTCATTGTTTAACATCAAAGAAAGTTTTAATCAAAAATATATTTGAATAAACTTTCTTTAAAACAAGAAGATGCCAACTCAGCCCCCTATTGGATTGGTTCTATCTTTTATATCTACAAATGACAATTATTCATTAAAATCAGCAATTTTATTGCTCTTTTTACAGATTTTTTGTGCATTTAGGATTAAAACCATTTAAGTAGAAAGGAGTCTACCTATAATGCTTTGGCAACAATGCCTAAATTTATTGGAAAACGAATTAAGCGATCAAGAAATAAATACTTGGTTTCGTACGCTTCACGGTACTCAACATGGTGATGTTCTTGTACTACTAGCACCTAATACCTTTGTTTTTCAGTATATTACTGATAATCACCTATCCCGTATTATAGAAATTGCTCAAAATTCTTCTGAGTCTGATTCATTACAAGTCATTCTTCAAATTGGCTCTAATGAACCTCAAATGGAAAATAATGATTTAACTAAGTCGGTTACCTCTAACCCCACTGATATTTCTTCTGCAGGAACTATTAACCAAACAGTACCTCAATTCACAACTGCCGCTACATCATCTACTTCTTCGTTTACTAACACTAACAGCAATACTAGTTTTACGAATAATCTCGACACTAGTTTTACTTTTGATAATTTTGTTGAGGGAAAGTCTAATCAACTCGCGATTGCTTCTGCAAAACAAGTATCAGATAACCCAGGTATTTCTTACAATCCATTATTTATTTACGGAAATTCTGGTTTAGGTAAAACACATCTCATGCATGCGATTGGTAATCAAATTAAAGTCAATAATGCTCAAGCAAATGTCGTTTATTTACATTCGGAACGCTTCGTTAATGGTATGGTTACCGCACTTCGCACTAATAATATTGACCAATTTAAAAACTTTTATCGTACCGTCGATGCATTACTGATTGATGACATTCAATTCTTTGCAAACAAAACACGTTCTGTAGAAGAATTTTTTCATACATTTAATGTTTTACTAGAAGGTCAAAAACAGGTTATCTTAACAAGTGATAATTACCCCCGTGATGTTGAAGGTATCGATGATCGCCTAAGTTCACGTTTAAGTTCTGGATTAACGATAGAAATACAACCCCCTGACCTAGAAACTCGCGTTGCTATTCTTACTAAAAAAGCTGAAGAATATCATATAGATATGCCTGAAGAATCTGCTTTTTTTATCGCCAAAAATTTTCGTTCAAACGTCAGAGATTTAGAAGGTGCTTTACAAAGAGTTGTAGCCAGTTTACGTCTACATCAATCTACCAATGTATCTCTTGATTTTGTACATGATGCTTTGCGCGACCAGCTTATGAGTCAAAACAAATCGGTTACCGTTGATAATATTAAGAAAACAGTAGCTCAACATTTTAATATAAAAACCTCCGATATGGACTCTAAACGCAGAACACGCTCTATAACAAGGCCGCGTCAAATGGCAATGGCGCTATCAAAAGAATTAACTAATCATAGTTTGCCCGAAATTGGTGATTACTTTGGTGGTCGTGACCATACAACCGTATTACATGCTTGCAGAAAAATTAAAGAATTACGTACTGAAGATACATCTTTAAATGAAAATTATCGAATTTTAGAAAGAACTTTAACCCGTTAATTAACAAATTTAACACATAAATTAAGTTGTAAATAAAGGCTGTATAATTTATTTACTAAGCTGTGGATAAAAATTGTTTTTATAAAAAATATGACTTATCCACAAAGTAACAACAAACTATTTTAGTTTATTACAGTCTTATTTAACACCCTATTTCATAATTAACTCTATGAAATATAACGATTTTTAAACTTTATGAACATAAAAACACGACCCTTATTATTACTATTATCTTTTAAATATATATATAACTATTAATATGAAACTTACTATTTCCAAAGAAACACTACTTGAACAACTCACTCATGTGGTTGGTGCTGTAGAAAAAAAACATACTAGCAAAATACTTGAAAATATTTTCATTCAAGCAACAGAAAATAAACTTCAATTAGTTGGAACTGATTTAGAAATTGAAATGTCAGCTACATTAGAAATTCAAGCAGAATCGGCTGGACAAATTACTGCTCCTGCTAGAAAACTTTTTGATATTTGCAAAGCATTACCTGCAGACTGCTTTATTTTATTAGAAACCGAAGGTGAAAGACTTCATATTAAAGGGGTTCGCAGTAGGTTTGAGTTAGCTACATTACCGGCTGATGAATATCCCTTATTGGACGATATTCCGATTAAACAGGAAATTAATATCCCTGAAAAAAGTCTTAAGTCGCTAATGGAAAAAGTTTCATTTTCTATGGCTAATCAAGATGTTAGATATTATTTAAATGGATTATTACTTGAGTTTTCAGGCGATAAAATTGCAGCTGTATCAACCGATGGTCATCGTTTGGCTATTTCTGAATATAAGGCTTTAGAGGGCACTAGCAACGATACTGATTTAAAAATAATTGTACCTAGAAAAGGTATTTTAGAGCTATCTCGACTGCTTGATGCTAGCAGTGAACTTCCTGTTACCCTACAAATTAGTGATAATCATATCCGTGTAAACAAAGATAATATTCGATTTACTTCTAAATTAATCGATGGAAAATATCCTGACTACAAAGCGGCTATTCCTGCAAAAAGTACTTACAGTATAGAATTAGACCGTGAACAATTTAGGGATACTTTAGCGCGTGTAGCTATCTTATCAAATGAAAAATTCAAAGGTATACGTCTAGGCTTTAAAAAAGGCACTATGACTCTTCATTCCAATAACCCAGATAATGAAAGCGCGGAAGAAGAGATTGATATCAACTATTCTGGCGATGTATTTGAAATTGGTTTTAACGTAACCTATCTGTTAGAAGCGGTTAATCACCTTGAAGGAGATACCATTAAACTTGATCTTTCGAGTCCAGATACCAGTGCACTATTACATTCCAGCGATGATACAGACACGCGTTATGTAGTAATGCCTATTCGTTTGTAATAAACCCAAAGTTATCAATGTTTTGTAGTAGATATTTATGTGGATAGAGAATATTACAGTTGAACATTGTCGTTTACTGGATAATGTTCAACTTGAGTTATCTCCTCATTTAAATGTTATTGTTGGTGAAAATGCTTCGGGTAAAACAAGTTTATTAGAAGCATTAAGTTTATTATCTTCAGGGCGCTCTTTTCGTACTTCTCATATTTCAGAAGTGATCAGTTATGAACAAGAATCTTTACTTGTTGCGGCAAAAATTAATAATGGTAATGAAACGTCTCAAATAGGTATTCAAAAAAACAAAAAAAAAACAAAAATTCGTATTAATAAAAAAAATATTTTTTCTCAAGCTGAACTGAGTTTACAGTTACCTATTACTGTTATACATCCAGGTTCTATTGATCTTATAACAGGCTCTCCTAAACTTAGGCGTTCCTATTTGGATTGGATAGCATTTTATCTTTATGATGATTTTCATCAGCAATGGAAAAAGTATCAACATATTTTAAAACAACGAAATAGTTGTTTAAAAAATACTAAATACCGTAGTTCTTTAGATAAATGGACAGAAGAACTAATAACGCTACAACCACAAATAAATGAATATAGAAAAAAATCTTTAACTATTTTAAAGAATGAATGGTTGAAAATAGCTAAACAACTTTTTTCTGATATATCTTTTAATATTATTTTTAAATCGGGTTTCCCTGATAATATTGATTTAAGCAAACAGTCACTTGAAGCGTATTATAAAGAACGAGAGAATTATGATATTAAAATACAGCGTACTTCTGGGGGTGTACATAGAGCTGACTTCAAAATAATGATGGATAATAAATTTGCAGTCGAGTTTGCATCACGAGGCCAATTAAAGTTATTAGCCATTTCTTTATTATTAGCCCAGAGTAAAACCATTAACAATAAAAATGAAAATAAAGGAGTTTTATTAATTGATGATTTGGCGGCAGAACTAGATACAAAAAACAGAGATAGACTGCTAGACTATTTAAGTAAATTACAACAGCAGCTAATTGTTACCATGACTAAAAAAACTAAAATTCCTGTTCTAGAACATAAAGTGTTTCACGTGAAACATGGTTGTATTAACTCAGAATGAACTGAAAGTTATTCCTATTTTAGACGAGAAGCGGGATATCTATAAAATAATCTAAGTACTCTAAAACCCTTGATTAGTGTATACTTAACCGCTTAAATAAGCAGGTATAAGCATGTCAGAAGAACAAAGTTACGACTCATCCAGTATAACGGTCTTAAAAGGCTTAGAGGCTGTTAGAAAGCGCCCAGGGATGTATATTGGGGATACTGATGATGGTAGCGGTTTGCACCACATGGTGTTTGAGGTTGTCGATAATTCAATTGATGAGGCCTTAGCTGGACATTGTTCTGAAATCACCGTTAAATTACATACCGATGGGGCAGTATCTGTGTCAGACGATGGTCGTGGTATACCGGTTGATGAGCATGAAGAAGGTGGCTCAGCTGCAGAAATTATTATGACGGTATTGCATGCTGGTGGTAAATTTGATGATAACTCTTACAAAGTTTCAGGTGGTTTGCACGGAGTAGGTGTATCAGTAGTAAACGCCCTCTCAGAAAAACTAACGCTTACGATTCAACGTGATGGAAAAGTACATCGTCAAACCTATTCTTTGGGTGATGCAACCTCAAAAATGAAAATAATTGGTGATGCAGATAGTACCGGAACCACAGTACGCTTTTTACCCAGCAAAGAAATTTTCACTATTCATGAATATAGCTTTGATATTTTAGCAAAACGTCTTCGTGAACTTTCATTTTTAAACTCTGGTGTTCGTATCCATTTGATTGATGAGCGTGGTGAAGGTGAAGATATAATTTTTGAATACGAAGGTGGTATTGGTGCTTTTGTTGGACATCTTAATAGAAACAAAACTCCTGTACATGAAAATGTAATTAGCTTTGATGTGATGAAAGATGATGTAGGGGTAGAAGTTTCGTTACAATGGAATGATTCGTACCAAGAAAATATATTTTGTTTTACCAATAATATTCCTCAACGCGATGGTGGAGCGCATTTATCAGGTTTTAGAACAGCCCTGACGCGTACGTTAAATCAGTATATTGATCGTGAAGGGCTTATATCTAAAAAGAAAAATGATAAGGTTTCTTTAACAGGTGATGATGCACGTGAAGGTTTAACCGCTGTACTTTCAGTTAAAGTACCTGATCCAAAATTTTCATCGCAAACAAAAGATAAGTTAGTATCATCGGAAGTTAAGGGTATTGTTGAATCAGCAATGGGTGAAGCACTGACCGATTTTCTAATGGAAAATCCAGTAGAAGCTAAAATCATTTGTAATAAAATGGTTGATGCAGGCCGAGCGCGTGAAGCAGCACGTAGAGCGCGTGAAATGACACGCCGTAAAGGTGCCCTAGATATTGCAGGCTTACCGGGTAAGTTAGCAGATTGTCAGGAAAAAGATCCAGCACTTTCAGAAATATACCTAGTGGAGGGTGACTCAGCGGGCGGTTCTGCCAAGCAAGGCAGAGATAGACGTACCCAAGCTATATTACCGCTCAAAGGTAAAATTCTAAATGTAGAAAAAGCACGTTTTGATAAAATGTTGCAGTCCCAAGAAGTAGGAACATTAATCACAGCGTTAGGCTGTGGAATAGGTAGAGAAGAATTTGATCCTGAAAAATTACGTTATCACCGCATTATTATCATGACCGATGCCGATGTTGATGGTTCTCATATTCGTACCTTATTATTAACTTTCTTCTATCGTCAAATGAAAGAGTTAGTAGAGCGTGGGCATATTTATATTGCACAACCACCGCTTTATAAAATTAAGAAAGGAAAGCAAGAGCAATACGTTAAAGATGATGAAGAATTAAATGCAAATTTATTACAATTAGCCATCGATGGTGCTGCTTTGCATGTAGATGAATCAGCTCCAGCCATTAAGGGCGAGCCATTAGAAAAACTTGCTAAAGATTACGTACTGATTGAAAATATCATCAAACGCCTAGCAAGACGTTATGACACAGAAATTTTAGAAGCAATGTTATTTAATGGGCTAGGATCAAAAGAAATAGATTTTGCATCCGCTGAAAAATGGTTAGAAAAATCATCAGTGGCGATGAATGATAAGTTTAATGGTACAAGAAACTACAAAATAACCCCACAAAAGCTAGAAGGTGATGATTGGACAATACGTGTCACACGCCTAATGCATGGTGTTGATAATGACTTTTTCCTTAGTAAAGACTTCTTTAACAGTCAAGAAATACAGAATATTATTAAATTAAATCAAACACTTGATGGTTTACTAACAAAAGATAGCTACATAGAGCGTGGAGAACGCCGTGAATATGTGATGCGATTTGATAACCTAATGGCATGGTTAATGAAAGAAGGACAACGCGGTCTAAATATCCAACGCTACAAAGGTCTTGGTGAAATGAATCCTGACCAACTTTGGGATACCACTATGGACCCTGAGACGCGTAGAATGCTACAAGTAAATATAGAAGATGCCTATCAAGCGGATGAGATATTTACGACGTTAATGGGTGATAATGTTGAGCCGCGCAGAGACTTTATTGAAAGCAATGCATTAAATGTAGCAAATTTGGATGTATAACTAACTACTATCAATATCTTGAATATCAGCTAGTTGTTCCTTAAAGAAAAGTATAAATTTAATAATAAATTAAATACTCAGTAGAGTTGGGTTCACAATACGCACTAGCAGGCTTATTATATGACGTATGCAGAGATTATTTAAGCACCTATATATCAGGCTGGTCTAGGTTATCAAGCGGTGTAGAAATACCTTTTCTCTAATAAATTTAGTTTAGGAGGCCTATAGGTGGTGCTGCAATGGCTTTAGATGTAGTGGGTATTTAAAACTAAAGCAATTATGACAGTGGGTTTTAGCAGGTTCTGCAGTTCTAGAGTAAGAACAACAATG
>JAZGFW010000081.1:0-8336 GCA_036479895.1 Cocleimonas sp.
AACATGCTTATTCTCGGAGCTTTTTATTAAGTAATATTGAAAACCAAGAACTTGCCGATGACAACCCTAGATCTGCAAAATTATCACGCGGTGAAACGGTTGTAATTGTTTCAGGGCTTGGAGGAAAGTCATCACGCCCCTTACGAACCGATGGTTATTGGTGGGCGCATAAAGAAAACAAAGGCACAGGAGCTGTTGCTGGCGCGTTGATTTGCTCTTTTGGCAGTGATGCCAGTGTTAGTAATAAAGCAGATTGTTATTTTAAAGATATTAAAAAGGGTGTAGTTGATAGATTTACTTTAAGAAAGTAACCAAATATATTCAATCATAGGCCGTGCTAGCATTTAAAAAAGGCTGTTATAAAATGGCTCCCATCTGTATGAACTATCTCAACTAATTAGTAGCAACCAGCATTTGATTTTTGCTAGCCTGACTATAGTGGGTGTGTTTTTGCTTCGTATGTGTGGCAACAATACCGAGTAAGTTACCTTGAACATTTTCAAGACTGTTTAAAGCATGCGACATATCATTTATGAGGGTTTTATTAACTTGCACAGTCAGCAATGTTGCATCAACAAACCTTGATAGAATTATGGAATCAGATAAATTTCGAATGGGTGCTGAGTCAATTATAATAAAATCAAACTTTTCTTGTCCAAACTTGATTAACTCTTCCATTTTCTCACTTGCTAATAGTTCTACAGGGTTTGATGGTAAACGTCCTGATGAAATGACAAATAAGTTAGAAATATGAGACTTTCTTATTATCTCTTTAGGTTTTACCTGACCTGCAAGGAAATTAGAAAGACCTACTTTACTGGGTTTTTTAAATATTCTTTTACTGACTGTTGGCTTTCGAAGATCAGCATCAATTAACAACACTCGCTTTCCCATCAAGACATAAGCACATGCTAGATTTATTGCAGTGGTGGTTTTTCCTTCGCCTTCAGTTGGGCTTGTCAGAAGAATGGTTTTCGGAGGATTTTGTCCTACCGCATGAATGAGGTTAGTTCTTAATGAGCGCACTGCCTCGACAAGAGATGAAGTACTTTTACTATATAGTAACAATGACGTGTCTTTACCTGGCTGAGGTTTTATTTTTGGTATCCTTCCCAAAATAGGTAAATCGGCTACTTGCTCTATTTCACTTTCGTTACGAATTCGACCGTGAGACAACTCTCTATAAAAAGCTAACAATGTACCAAGAATGAAGCCAAGGAGTGTACCTATTACAGCATTAAAAAATCGCCTAGGGCGTATTTTTTTCCTAGGCGTATTTGCATAATTAACGATAGAAATATTATTGACAGCAGCATTACCTGCTACTGTCACTTCATTTAAACGCTTTAAAAGCGTGGCATATAACGTTTGATAACTTGATACCTCGCGTTTTATTTTATTGTAATCTAACGATTTACTTTGAATTTGCATTAATTCATTTTTTAACAAACTTACCTTGTTCCTTAGTCTATTAACTTTTTTATTAGATGCATCGAAGTTTGTATTTGTAAAATCGATATTATTTCTAAGTATGTTATTTCTTTCATAAGATATTTCTTGATCAATCTTTTTTATTCTTTTTTGTAATTCTGACATCAACGGGTAGGTAGGTTTAAATGTCTGTAACATTTCTTGGTAGTCAGCTTGTAACTTGATTTTTTGTTGCTTAAGCGCTTGAATAACCGAGTTATTCATCACACTGACATTCGCTCCGTTTCCCTTAGATTGTAGACGAATACCGTTTGCATCAATATTTTCTTTTTCGGCAACGGCTAACATCTCTTGCATTTTTTGCAAAGCAACAAGCTTTACTGTTTCATTTTCATCGTATTTTATAATTTTGTTTTTTGACGCATAATCATCCAGTTGGTACTCAGCAGTTTCAAGTTTTTCCTGAATTTCTCTCACTCTACTTGTTAAAAAATCACGTGTAAACGAGCTTGTACCCCTCTTCTTTCCAATATTATATTGAATAAATTCATCAACGAATGTGTTAGCTATTAGCGCTGATAAATGCGGATCATGACTTTCAAAAGAGACTGTAACTAAACGACTACCCTTTGTTGGAGTAATGAATAGTCTAGAAAGAAATACTTCTTCTAAGTTCTTTACCCCTTGATTCTCTTCTTGACGGATTTCTTGATTTTCATCTTCACTTTCTTCGCCCGTTAGCTGAAATTCTGTTAGGCCTAAAGTATCAATGACATGTTTTGCCAATCTTGGGCTTCTTAATAAGCCATATTGCGTCTTATAAAACTCTTTATCATCATCTAAATTGGATGTAGGTAAATCATCAAATGAAATGGCATCAAATGAATATCTAGATATTTCTATAATAGCATTGGCTTTAAAGGCTGGCTTAATCAAAAAGCTAATGAGTAAAGCCAATAATGAGAATAGTAGCGTTGTAAAAAGTACAGTCCACTTTCTATGATATAGAATAGATAGTATTAAACTTAAATCATATGTGCGTTTACTTAAATGAGGCTCGTAGCCCAAAGTATTATAAGACGATCGCAATGCACTATTTCTTTGTGTTATCCCTGCTCTAGAAAAGCCATCGTTGGGGTCAATAGGGAGCTGAGGATTATTGGTGGACATATATAATCTCTAAGAACAGTTGCCGGAACTTATAGTAAATAGTTTACAATATTAAAATTCGGATACTTCAACTAACTTGATGATATAGTTAGAAAAAATATTATAAACTTATATTATCACCTATTATTACTAATAAAATAGTACAGAATTTGCGCATATCTGCACATCATTTAATTAAGATAATGAAATTATATTCTAAAAACTCACAAGGCCTCGTACTTTTATAACAAAATGAGATTATGATTTGGCTATGGGATACAGAAACTCTTATTCTTCGTCATCTTTAGCAAATAAACTAATCCCTACTAACAATACCGCACCGATATTGATTGCAATATCGGCCACATTAAATGTGGCAAAATGCCCGTTTTGTAAAAAGAAAACATCCCAATCGGCATGAACATCAATAAAGTCAATCACTCGCCCGTGCAAAAACCTATCGATTAAATTGCCCACTGCACCACCTAAAATCAGTGCTAAACCTATCGCCAAACCTTTTTCATTCTCTTTAAGCCTTGCTAGCCAGATTAGAATAACAATACTAACGACGGTAGCAATAATCACGAAAAACCAGCGTTGCCAGCCCCCTTGATCCCCTAAAAAGCTAAAGGCCGCCCCGTAGTTATAAGCTAATGCAAAGTTTAGATGCGAGAATACCTCGTAGATATCTTTGCCTAATTCTAGATTAGCCTCTGCCATCCACTTTGTTATTTGGTCAATAAAAACAACGACAAAAGTAATCCACAAATACTTAAGCATATTTTCTTGCCTCGCCTTCACTCGTCACATTTTCAACACAGCGACCACACAGTTCAGGGTGTTCTGAATTACTGCCTACGCTGTCTTGGTGATGCCAACAGCGTACACACTTTTCGGCGTTGGAAGCGATGACTTCTAACCAAACATCTTTAACAGTTTCACCTTCTGCACTCACGGAGCCATCGGGTTGCGTGGTTGCTTCTACTACAGTTGCGCCTGAAGTTATAAGCACGAAGCGCAGCTCTTCATCAAGTTTATTGAGCGCTTTAAATGTTTCACCTGATGCGTAAACAATCACATCGGCATTTAAGGATGAACCGATAGAATGGTCTTTACGAAGTTGTTCTAATTGCTTACTCACCGCGATACGTACAGCAAAGATTTTGTCCCAGTCCTTTTCGCTTAGCACTTCATCATCACCTAACTCAAATAACGCGTCGTACCATTGTGTTAGTAAAACGTAATCAACGGGCTTCGTTTGTTCTTGATAGATGGAGTCCCAAATCTCTTCACTGCTGAAGCTAGTAATTGGGTACATCCAACGCACTAATGCTTGTAAAATATGGTACGAAGCCGTCTGCGCCGAACGACGCGCCTGAGAATTTGCAGGCATAGTGTATTGACGATCTTTGGTAATATCTAAATACAAGCTACCCATGTCAATTGAACAAAACTTTAGAATTTCTTGATAAACCAAATGAAACTGCATATTTTCATAAGCTTCGGTGATAATCGCTTGCGACTTAGCCGTTTTATCCATTGCCCAACGATCCAACGACAGCATATTTTCTGGTGTAACTAAATCAGTTTCAGCATTAAAATCACTGGTGTTTGAAAGCAAATAACGCGCTGTATTTCTTATGCGACGATACGCATCTGCCGAGCGTTTTAAAATTTCATCCGATACCGTGATCTCACGAGAATAATCAGAGGATGAAACCCACAGGCGTAATATATCTGCGCCTAAGTTTTTCATTACTTTTTCTGGCGATACACCGTTGCGATCAGACTTTGACATCTTCTTGCCATTTTCATCCACCAAGAATCCATGCGTTAAAACATTTTTATACGGTGGTCTGCCGTGCATTGCCGTCGATGTAAGTAGCGATGAGTGGAACCAACCACGATGCTGGTCTGAACCTTCTAAATACATATCTGCAGGTGAATATAAATGCCCTTCACGATCTAGCACTGAGAAATGCGTTGTACCGGAATCGAACCAAACATCTAACGTGTCGGTTGTTTTTTCATAATCACTGGCATCATCGCCAATTAAATCCTCTGATGTCATGCGATGCCAATATTCGATGCCTTCTTGCTCGATACCTTTTGCAACCGTCTCCATAATTTCTAACGTATCAGGGTGCAATTCTTGCGTTTCGCTGTGTACAAACAACGGAATTGGAACACCCCAAAAACGCTGGCGCGAGATACACCAATCGGGGCGAGTTTCAATCATTTTTGATATGCGACTTTCGCCCCATTCAGGAACCCATTTTACGCTTTCGATGCCTTTAAGCGCGGCTTGGCGTAAACCCTGCTTTTCCATACTGATAAACCACTGCGGTGTCGCACGGAAGATGATGGGTGTTTTGTGTCTCCAACAATGTGGGTAGCTGTGACGAATTTTTTCTTGGCACAACAAACTGCCGTTTTCAGCAATTTCTGCCAATACGGTTTTGTTACCACCGTAAACAAATTGCCCGCCGACTAGCCCAACGTCCTCAAAGAAATGACCATCATTACCTAACGGATTAATCACTTCTAAATTGTATTTTTTAGCGACGATGTAATCGTCTGTACCGTGTGCGGCTGCTGTGTGAACTGCGCCTGTTCCGCCTTCTGCGGTTACGTGCTCACCTAAAATGATGGGTAGTTCACGATCATAAAAAGGATGCTTTAGCATTAAGCCTTCAAGATCAGCACCTTTACACGTGCCAAGTACGCCTTGGTTTTCTAATTCATAACGTGCCAATGCAGATTCGTGCAATGACTCTTCTAAAACGAGCGAGCCTTTATCAGTTTTAATTAATAAATAATCAAAATCTTCGTGTAACGTTACTGCCATACTGGCTGGCAATGTCCACGGTGTTGTTGTCCAGATAACCAAGTGAATATCATCTGCGCTTGCACCAAACTTTTCAGCAATTGCGCTCTGGTCTACTGCCAAATATTTAACATCGATAGAATCTGATGTTTTATCTTGATGTTCAACCTCAGCTTCTGCCAAAGATGACCCACAATCCAAACACCAATTAACAGGCTTTTGCCCTTTTATTAAGTGACCTTTTTCGATGATTTTTCCGAGCGAGCGAACAATATCTGCTTCAGTTTGAAAGTTCATGGTTAAGTAAGGATTATCCCACTCACCCAAGACACCCATGCGGATAAAACCTTCTTTTTGAATCTCGACTTGTTTGCTCGCATATTCACGGCAAAGCTCACGAAACTTAGTCGCATCAACTTTTTTCCCAACTTTGCCGACCTTCTTTTCAACAACCGCTTCAATCGGCAAGCCATGACAATCCCAACCAGGTTTATAAGGCGAATCAAAACCTGCCAAGGTTTTACTCTTAACAACAATATCTTTAAGGATTTTATTAATCGCATGACCAAGGTGTAACTCACCATTCGCATAAGGTGGCCCATCGTGCAAAATATAAGTGGGACGACCTTTAGCGACTTTGCGCAACTTTCCGTACAGGTCATCTTTTGTCCACGCCTCTAGCCACGCTGGTTCGCGATTAGCCAAATTTCCCTTCATCGGGAAAGACGTTGATGGTAGGTTTAAGGTTTTTTTGTAATCGATAGCGTTACTATCTTTGTCGTCGCTCACAGCTTGCCCTATAATGAGAGACCTTTGCACAAGAGTATGACAAATAAAAACTGCTTGAATTTCCTAAATTTTTCCAAAAAAAAAATCGATCAATAATCTACTATTAATCTCATTTTTTAGAAAAATTTAAAAAATTACGCTATTTTTTCTTTTGCCATACTCTCATGCAAAGGTCTCTATGTATTTAAAGCAAGGAAGGATAACAATTTTTTAAGAGAAGCTCTATGCCTAGATAAAACAAGAGTGAGGTTTTTTCGAAAAAATTTGGCAAAAAAAAATCAGCCACCTCTTTCGAAGTGACTGATTCAGTCTATCTTATTTAGCTTATTTCTTTGCTACGACTTCTGTGCCACCTTTGTCAGCACATTCTTTTGCGCTCGATTTAATCCAACCTTGACCTTTACAACCATTTTGTCCAGCACAAGCACTGGTAGCTGTTGCACAAGCTGACGTGCCTTTACAAGAGTTAATGCCTGAACATTTGATCTCTGCCGCAGCTGCTTTTTCATGTTTTGCTGCATTCACTGTTGTACCTGCTAAAAGCATTGTTGCTGCAGCCGTTGCTAAAGCAAGACCTGATAATTTTTTTACTTGATTCATTTTTGAATTCCTTCGATAGTTTTATTTATATAGATATCTTTACACAAGCATAAGACAAAAAATTAAGGGGAAATTAAAGCTATTTTTTATCCGTATTTCTCTTGTACAAAGGTCTCACTCAACTTGTTATTAGCTCTTCGAGCTCATATAACCATACATGCTTACGCAATAATATTCATTATGGATGCTTATTGATGATAAATTAACCTTGTACCAAGCATCTAAAAGACCCTTGTTAACGTTTATATAGATCACTTATAAATTCAGTAGGAATAAAGAAATGAAGCTAAAACATACAATAGCCGCCACGCTTATTACACTAAGCACACTGTCAAGTTCCACGCTATTAGCCGAAGTTGTAGGCATTACAACAGGGAAACAATTGCAAGTCGAAGCAGAAAAACGGACCAAAGTAATCAATACAGCTGATTTAAAAAAGGCATTAGATGAAGATCTAGACATGGTACTTATTGATGTGCGTTTACCTTCTGAAATTAAGGCTATGGGTGGAGCAATTAAAGCCTCTCAAAACCGAAATATTCCTCGTGGTTGGTTGGAGTATCGGATTACAAGTGTAGCTTTGAGCAAAGACACGCCCATCGTAGTGTATTGTGGCGCAGGGATTAGAACACCGTTAGCGGCTGATACCTTACAAAAAATGGGTTACACAAATGTAAAGAATTATTCTGCAGGATTTCTTGGCTGGCGTGATGCGGGCTTGCCTGTTGCACAATGACAACACCCTGATTAAGAAAACAAACTGAATTTCCTAAGTAAAGCTTCATACGTTCAATACGAAAACAGTTATTTTCTCACTCCCCCTGCAGAATACATACTTCATTTAGAGGATACTTATCTATCAGCGCAATACAAACTATCAGCGCAATACAAATATTTATCAAGTTAGTTTGATAAATATTACTGGTTGAGGCGGAAATGAAGCTAGTAACGGGTTATTAGCAAGTTTTTCAACGAAAGTAGTGAAATATTAGTCATCTTTACTCGTAAGCTGGCACGTGCAAAGTCTCATATTAACTAACTAATTTACCCTAAACTAAGCTACTTTTGCTTCCTTTGT
Source organism: Cocleimonas sp. (assembly GCA_036479895.1). Lineage (GTDB taxonomy): Bacteria > Pseudomonadota > Gammaproteobacteria > Thiotrichales > Thiotrichaceae > Cocleimonas. Next base: position 7,875 of record JAZGFW010000081.1, read on the forward strand.
TTGAAGTAGTTTCACTCGCTTTTCCATTTCAGCATACTTATCAAAAATAGAATTTGCACACTCTAACACTACTATTCCTTCCTCAGTTAAAACAACCCGATTATGCGCACGAGAAAATAGTTTAGCATTGAGGCGGTTTTCTAAATGACGTATTTGAAAAGTTACTGCAGGCTGCGTCATTTTTAATGCATGAGCCGCTTTAGTAAAACTTAAGAACTTTGCTACTTCTCTAAATACTTCCAATCTTCTATCTGACATTTAATTCACCTTTTTTTATTAATGTTATTTACCCCCGTTGAAAGTATTTTTTAAGTTAATCTTTCAAGAGAAAACCCATTATTATTTATATTTATCAGCAATGTCAGTTTCAAAACCAATGTTACGGTAATAATTAGGTAACATTTATTTGTTAATCACCCCTATAATTCGTAGATATTTGCTATAAGCTTGTTGTTTAATGCT
>JAZGFW010000082.1:0-2478 GCA_036479895.1 Cocleimonas sp.
TTTGGTTGCGGGTTAATGCTAATTCGACGCGCTTGATTCCCTTGTCTATCTTTAAACCATCCGATCTGATTGTTTCTGTTAGCTGTTAATTTTATTGTCAGACATTCTGTATGACAATATGCTATACTTATTACATAGAAATAAGTAGGAGAGAAAAATGAGAATTACAGCCAGACTGGATGATGAGAGCGAGCATTGTCTCGAAGTTATTCAAAAAATAAAAGGCTTTAAAACAGTTACGGATGTGTTGAAATATTCACTACAGGAAGTGGCAAGTCATCTTGAGCAACAGGGTAAACCAGGGGATAAAATGAAAGCCTTATTAAAAAGTGATTTTGTAGGGTCATTTGAAGGATCAGAAAATCTCTCTGTAAATTACAAAAAGGCGGTAGCGGAGTACTTGGATGAGAAATACCCACAACATGCGAAATAGTATTATTGCGGATACGGGTTTTTGGGTCGCGTTGGGTTCTAAAAAAGATAAATACCATGATGTCGCTATTTTGGCTGCAAAACTTTTGCCTTACGACCCTATTACTACTTGGCCTGTTATTACAGAAACTTTTTATTTATTACAAAAGTATCAAGGGGTAAATATTGCACAATTATTTCTAGAGCAGATAGACCAAGGTAGCGTGGCTATTTTTGCTATAGAAGCTAGGCATCTTGGGCAGATACAAAAATTGGTGGGTAAGTATGCAGATTTACCGATGGATTTAGCTGATACATCTTTAGTGATTTTGGCAGAAGAATTAGGCCATGGGCGAATCCTTTCAACGGATCAACGTGATTTTAATACGTATCGTTGGAAGAATCATAAGCCGTTTGAGAATCTACTATTACCAGATTAGACCTTTGCAATTAATTAGGAAAAATGATGAGTACAAAATCAAGTATTGTCAGTGGTGAAGACTATCATTTATATGATGAGCTAATGGATGGTGGCGTTTACCTTGAAGTAAGTAATGCAACAAATGCGAGCATTGATATTATTGACGGTCGGGCTTTTGTAAAACTTCGTCTACCCAAAGAACTTATTGAGAGATTAAAACTAGATGATACCCAGCTTGTTGAACCCAGCAAGATGTTTGATGATGACTCTATTATGAATAGTATAAGCAATGGCAAAAAATAGCTCTCCTTATCTACCACTTAAACCTATACCGATGAAAGATCGTGTCTCTATGATATTTCTTGAATATGGCAATCTTGATGTTAAAGATGGCGCATTTGTACTGATTGATAAAACGGGTATTCGGACACATATCCCCGTGGGTTCTATTGCTTGCATCATGCTAGAGCCCGGTACTCGCGTTTCACATACCGCTGTTCGCTTAGCCTCTGAAGTAGGTACATTATTAGTTTGGGTGGGTGAAGCTGGAGTTCGGCTTTATGCATCTGGACAACCAGGTGGGGCGCGTTCTGATCGTTTGCTTTATCAAGCTAAATTAGCGTTGGATGATGATTTGCGACTTAAGGTCGTGCGTAAAATGTATGAAATTCGTTTTGATGAAGAGGCTCCTAAAAAGCGAAGCGTAGAACAGTTGCGAGGCATTGAGGGATCGAGGGTTCGCAAAACTTATCAGCTACTAGCCAAACGCTATGGCGTAGACTGGAAAGGGAGACGATATGATCCTAAAAATTGGGATTCAGCCGACGTGCCTAATCGTTGTATCAGTGCAGCAACCTCTTGTCTTTATGGGATTAGCGAGGCAGCAATACTTGCGGCAGGTTATGCGCCAGCAGTTGGTTTTATTCATACAGGAAAAGCGCAATCCTTTGTTTATGACATCGCCGATATATTTAAATTTGATAAAATCGTACCAATGGCTTTTAAAATAGCGGCAAAAAATCCACGAAATCCCGATAGGGAAGTACGGCTTGCCTGTAGAGATATTTTTCGTGAAGACAAAATCCTTAAAAAAATAATTCCCATGATAGAAGAAGTCTTATCAGCAGGTGGAATAAAACCACCCAAAGCCCCAAAAGAATCAGTTCCACCTGCAATACCCAACCCCGAAAGCATTGGTGATGCAGGTCATAGAAATGGATAAACGTTGATATGGCAATGGTCATGGTAGTCACTGAAAATATCCCGCCTAGACTTCGAGGTCGACTAGCAGTTTGGTTATTACAAGTCAGGGCAGGGGTTTATATTGGTAATGTTTCAAGGCGCATCCGAGAAATGATCTGGGAACAATGCGAACACTATATTGATGATGGCAATATCGTTATGGGCTGGGCAACCAATACAGAATCAGGCTTTGATTTTCAAACTTTAGGTGAAAACAGAAGAGTTCCTGTTGAAATGGATGGCCTAAGATTAGTCTCTTTTCTACCCGTAGAGGAAGAAAATGTTCTTTAACAAATTGTATAAAAATTCAGCAAATAATTTGGTAGAAAATTCACTGTTGATTTTTACTTTATAAACCAATCGGTTATGATTGGTCTGTTCCCCACACCCGTGGGGATGAACCG
>JAZGFW010000083.1:0-6939 GCA_036479895.1 Cocleimonas sp.
GGACCACAGCCACGCCCTTCTTTCACTTCAGTATAAATCGAACGACTCACCACATCTCGGCTGGCAAGGTCTTTAGCATTGGGCGCATAACGCTCCATAAAGCGCTCGCCTTCCGCATTCACTAAATAGCCGCCTTCACCGCGCGCACCTTCGGTAATTAACATGCCTCGACCTGCAATGCCTGTGGGGTGAAACTGGAAAAATTCCATATCTTGAATCGGGATACCAGCGCGCATAGCTATACCAAAACCATCGCCTGTATTAATCAACGCATTCGTACAGGTACGGAATAACTGCCCTACGCCTCCGGTTGCTAATAAAGTTGTGCGTGCATCAATAATGACAGGCTCACCTGTTTCAATTGAGAACACTAACGCACCTTGAATACCCCCTTCCTCATTTTTAATCAGATCAACCGCGAAGTGCTCATTAAAGAACTGTGTTTTAGCCTGTATGTTTTTTTGGTATAACGTATGCAACATCGCATGACCGGTTCGATCTGCCGCCGCACATGTACGAGCCGCTTGTTCACCACCAAAGTTTTGACTCTGTCCACCAAACTTACGTTGATAAATCTTACCGTTACCAAGACGTGAAAATGGAATACCAAAATGCTCTAACTCATAAACGGCTCGGGGTGCTTCACGACACATAAATTCAATCGCATCTTGATCACCTAAATAGTCACTGCCTTTTACAGTATCAAACATATGCCAGTGCCAATCATCGGGCAATACATTAGCCAATGCCGCGTTGATTCCACCTTGCGCCGCAACAGTATGCGAGCGCGTAGGGTAAACTTTTGAAACCACTGCAACCTTTAAGTTGGCATTAGCAAGTTGCAATGCCGCGCGCAAACCTGCACCGCCTGCACCAATTATCAAGGCATCAAAATGACGTACGGGAATATCTTCTTGTGTGGTGGATGATGTCATTTAAATATTAACCCCAAAGAACCGATAGAAACCAAAAACCATTAGCAATTAAAAACAGTGCTACCATCGACAATACCAATAAACGTAAACCCAGTGGATGAATATAGTCAATCACCACGTCACGTAATCCAACCCACGCATGCACCAATAAACTAAAACCAAATAAAAGTACCCCGAGTTTCACCCAAGTGCTCGTAAAACCTTGTTGCCAGATGACAGGTGTTATATCGGTCATCATTGTCCAAGCGATAGCAATAGGTATAAAGATTGCCATATAAACAGCTGATAAACGCTGTATTAACCATGCTGAAAAGCCACTCATGACGTTTCCTTCATACCCAAAACCCTCATGACAGCACCCTCATCGCCAGAAACAACGCACTAAAAAAAACCGTTGCAATAATTACCACCCAAGATGAAGTCATTGCCGTTTTTAAATCAACACCGATATCACTATCCATTATTAAGAAACGAATGCCTGCAAATAGATGATAAATTAAAGCGCTAAAAATGATTAATTCGATAAAAATTAATAAAGGTGAATTGACTAAATCTAACGCCTCTAAAAAACCTTGTTTGCTTTTAAGAGACATCTGCAAAAGGTAAATACTAAAAGGAATTGCTAAAAATAAAAGCACACCCGTAACACGGTGTAGTAGTGAAACAATACCTGTTAAAGGAAGTTTAATTTTAAATAAATTTAAATAAACGGGAGCTTGCTTATTCATGTTTTAATATCGGTTTATAGTTAACTCGAAGGATAGACCAGCCAAACAAAAAAGCACGATTTTTTTTTGTTTTAAATCCGTCTTTTTTAAAATAAGTAGTTTTTTATACTTTGAGACCTTTGCGCGAGTCAGTGGCGAAAGAAAAATAGGCTAATATTTTACTGATTGAGGCGGAAAATGAAGCTAATAACGGGTTATTAGCAAGTTTTTTAACGACAAGCAGTGAAATATTAGGCATTTTTACTCGTCACCTGATTCGTGCAAAGGTCTCAATTTATTGCAAAAATTCGAATCACAACCAGCCTTTCAATATGGCTATTACCTATTTAACAAACTGCTAAGGAATTTTTAATTACATGTCACTTAAAACATTTTCCATTTTATTTTTTGCACTAATAAGTCATAGTCTTTTTGCAGAAGCAGCAAAAAGTGCAGGTGAAATAGCGCTTGAAGCTGCTAATAAGTCAATCGTTAATATCAATACGGAGGAGCTTCAAGCCTTATTGCTTAAGAACCCCAAAATTGAACTGATCGACGTTCGTACTTTGAATGAAATCGACTTTAGCGGTGGTGCGATTGATGCGGATGAAAACGTTAATATTTCTCGCGGTTGGTTAGAGTTTGATATTGCTAGCCATGTAAAAACCAAAGAGTCACCAATTATTGTTTACTGTGGTACAAACCAGCGTAGTCCACTTGCGGCAAAAACATTAATGGACTTAGGCTACACCAATGTAAAAAACTACGCTGATGGCTTCAACAAGTGGAAGGAATTAAAGCTACCCATCAACTATACCAATAAAGCGCCAGAGTCTATGCTCTACAGCCTTCCTATTAAGGTTAAAGACAATGTCTATTCAGCCATTGGAGCAACAGCACCCGCTACTTACGCCAATTCAGGGCATAACAATAATCTTTCCTTCATTGTTACTGATGAAGGCGTACTGGTTTTTAATGCCAGTGATAATTATCTGCTCGCGCAAGCACTCCATGCCGAAATTAAAAAGATCACCAAAAAACCCGTTAAGTATGTGGTACTGGAAAATGCCCAAGGCCACGCCATGCTCGGCACTAATTACTGGCAAGCACAAGGCGCAACCGTCATTGCTCACGTTGATGCGCTAGAAGAAATGAAAGCGCATCACGATAAGATTATCGAGCGTATGCAACGCGGTCGTCGTGATAAATCACAGTACACCGAATTTGCCTACCCCAATAAAACCTTCGAAGATAAAATGGTCATCGAGCTAGGCGGTGAACACATCGAACTGTTACGCCTTGGGCCTGCGCATAGCCCAGGTGATATTTCACTCTGGCTACCTAAAAAGAAACTGATGATATCGGGTGATTTAGCCTTTCGCCAGCGACTATTGCCTGTCATGGAACACACCGATACCAAAGGCTGGATACAGACATGGGATGCCTTTGAAGCACTCAAACCCGAAATTATCATCCCCGGTCACGGAGCACCTACCTCAGATTTTAGTGAACTCACAAAATACACCAAGGATTACCTCGTCTATATGCGCACTAAGGTGGCAGAAATTTTAGACAATGACGGTAGCGAACAAGACGCCTACAAAATTGATCAATCTGCTTATTCGCACCTAGACACATTTAATGAACTTTCTTTACAAAATGCTGGGCGTATTTTTCGTGCGATGGAATTTGAGTAGAAAAAGTTACTAAAAGAAGCTCTAATCAAGTCCAATTATTTTTAGCTTACTAAGTTCTAATCGACTTAATTAGTGGTTCCTCAAGTAAAGCTTCTTTTTGAAGCTTCGTTAACTTTTTTATTTGTGCCTCACGCTGGCAAGCTGTTGATCGAGACTCAGCAGTTTCTTGATAAACAACTTTAACGGGCTGTCTTGCTCTGGTGTAACGCGTCACTGATTTAGCGCCATTATGCTCAAGCACTCGACGGCTTACATCGGTAGTAACCCCCGTATACAAACTATTATCGACACAACGAAGCATATAAACAAACCAGACAGTTTTATTTAAGTTTTCGTTAGAGTATTTCCTTTCTTCCTTTGCTCCCTTAGCCACTATGAAACCTTATTTTTAAATTGAATATTGTTTTTATGTCAAACATACCACATCATAACAAAATGAAAAACGCACTTAAAATTACAAACCTAAAAAAAACCTACGATAATGGCTTTGAAGCACTTAAAGGCATTGACCTTGAAGTGAAACAAGGTGACTTCTTTGCCCTTCTCGGCTCAAACGGCGCGGGTAAATCAACGGCCATCGGTATTATTTGTTCATTAGTTAATAAAACGGCAGGTGATATTGAGGTTTTTGGCTATAACATTGATACCCATCGTGAAGATGTTCAAGAACATATTGGACTTGTTCCACAAGAATTTAACTTCAATATTTGGGAGCCAATCCAAGAGATCATTATCAATCAAGCAGGTTATTACGGCATTGACCGAGCTACGGCTAAAATACGCGCTAAAGAATTACTTACTCATCTGGAGTTATGGGACAAACGCAACGAACAAGCACAAAACTTATCAGGTGGAATGAAACGACGTTTAATGATTGCACGTGCGCTCATTCATAACCCTAAATTGCTTATTTTAGATGAGCCAACTGCGGGTGTTGATATTGAAATTCGTCGTTCAATGTGGAAGTTTTTAAGTAAACTTAATGAATCTGGCACCACCATTATCCTCACCACACATTATTTAGAAGAAGCCGAAAGCATGTGTAATAACATCGCCATTATCAATAAAGGTGAGGTTATCGAAAGTACTAGCATGAAAGAGCTGCTATCGCGCCTTCAAGTTGAGACTTTCGTGCTTGATCTCAAAGAGCCCTTATCATCAGTGCCAGATATCAGTGAACTAACTTTGCGTCAGCTTGATTCCTCCACCCTTGAAGTCGAGCTAGACAAGTCTCGCTCACTCAATTATTTATTTGAAACACTCAGCAAACATAATATCCGTGTGCTGAGTATGCGTAATAAAACCAATCGATTGGAAGAGCTGTTTGTTAAACTGGTTGGCAACAATACACATGAGCAAAGTGGGAGTAACGCATGAGAACCGAACAAAAACTAACCGCCTTTAAAACGATTCTCAGCAAAGAAGTTATGCGTTTTTTACGCATTTGGGTACAAACATTGATCCCACCTGCCATTACCATGGCGCTATATTTTGTGATTTTTGGTAATTTAGTCGGCAGTCAAATTGGCGACATGGATGGTTTTAAATATATTGAGTATATTATCCCTGGCTTGATTATGATGTCGGTGATTACCAATTCCTACTCTAATGTCGTTTCAACTTTTTTTACTGCCAAAATGTTTGGCCATATCCAAGAAATGCTGATTTCACCTGTACCCAACCATGTTATTTTATTGGGCTATATTGGTGGTGGTATGGCGCGTGGTTTGGTTGTGGGTTTAATTGTAACGATTGTATCCTTATTCTTTTCATCACTCACGATTGAACATCCAGTTACCACCATCGCTATTGTTATTTTAACCTCAATGCTCTTTTCAATTGCAGGCTTAATCAATGCTGTTTATGCTAAAAGCTTTGATGACATTACGATTATTCCAACCTTTGTGTTAACACCACTTACCTATCTAGGTGGCGTATTTTACTCTATTAATATGCTCTCTGATTTTTGGCAAGGTGTGTCTTTGGCCAACCCTGTGTTGTATATGGTAAATGGTTTTCGTTATGGCATTTTAGGGATTTCAGATATTAGCCCTGTGGCAAGTTTTTCATTGCTTATTGTGTTTATCGTGGCGTTGTATGCTTTTGCTTATTACTTGCTAAGTAAAGGGGTTGGAATACGTTCTTAACGCAGTTGTTAAGATTGTTAAAGGCTGCTGAAGTTTTAAAAGCATTATGAAAAACAACGCTCCTTGGTTTCAATACCCAGCCTTTAACTGGAATGAAAAAAAAGCGACCATAATTGGAGGTGGTATAGCAGGCGCACAGGCGGCTTGGCACCTTTGTCAAACGGGTTGGAAAGTAACCCTAATTGAGCGCCATACGCAACTAGCAACTGAGGCTTCAGGTAATCCCGCAGGAGTGCTTTCGCCTAAGATGACAGCGATAGCCAGTAAGGGTGAAGATTTTTATACACAAAGCTTTCAATATACCCTTTCACAACTCAATATACTTAAACAAACAGGTCACAACGTTGATTGGGACGCTTGTGGCGTTTTACAAATTGCGCACAATGAGCGTGAAGAAAAGCGTTGGCACGCTCTTAAAAAACGTGGTTTTGCAGAAAGTTTTATTCAGCTATTGGATGAAAAACAAAACACGGCTATCGCAGGGATAGACTTACCCTACAAGACGAGTTATTTCCCTACTGCAGGTTGGATTAACCCAGCTAGTTTTGTTAAAGCTTTAGCCCAAAAGCCCAACTGCACTGTCATTTACCAAAGCTCAGCACTAAATCTAAACAAAGTAGATAAGCACTGGCAGGTGCAGGATACAAAAAACCAGCTTATTGCTAAGAGTGAAGTTATCATCATTGCTAACGGCAAAGATCTGTTCAGTTTTAAGCAATCAAAGTTTCTTCAAGGGCTAGCGGTTGCTGGGCAAACTACCTCTGCAGATGTTTCGGGCTATAGCAAAAAGCTTAAAACCGTGATTGGACATGAGGGCTATTTAACCCCTTCAAAAAATGGTCAACATATTTTCGGTGCTACTTTTGAACGAGGTTCTCATAACCCCACATTGAAAAAAGAAGCGGATGATAGTAATTTCTCTTGCTTACAGCTTTACTTACCTAATCTGGCTAAATCATTCGCTGACTTAAACAGCGCCCATACGGCGGTGCGCATGACGACACCTGACCGCTATCCTTATGTTGGCGCATTGCCTGACAGTAATTTTTATCAATCAAACTATCACGACTTACACCAAGGTAAGCAATACAAGCAATATTCCACAGCAAAATACCAAGAAGGCTTATTTGTACTCGGTGGATTTGGCTCTCGTGGTTTAATTACCAGTGGTTATTGTGCCAAAGCTCTGGTTGACCTATTAGAAAACAAGGTAAACACTAAAGAGATTAAGCAAGTTATCAATAACTGCCACCCTGCTCGTTTTTTAATTAAAAAACTTAAACAAAATAAAACTAAGAGACCTTTGCACGAGTCAGTGGCGAAAGAAAAATAGGCTAATATTTTACTGGTTGAGGCGGAAAATGAAGTTAATAACGGGTTATTAGCAAGTTTTTCAACGAAAAGCAGTGAAATATTAGTCATTTTTACTCGTCACCTGATTCGTGCAAAGGTC
>JAZGFW010000084.1:0-14947 GCA_036479895.1 Cocleimonas sp.
ATAAGCTTAAAATGTTCTTCAAAGTTTTTGTTGGACGCGGTTAATGCTGAGGCTTCTAGCCATTTTTTTGCGATTTCTATGGCTATGTCTTTGTCTTGGGGCATGTGCTAATCTCGAATGAATTGATGGTAAGCATATTAACGAGGTTCTATTACAAAAGCCAAAAGAATGTTTTAGCTAATCAAAATAATTAGAAACCTTGCACATAAGCACTCCCGCAAGGTTCATCGCCAAGGTAAATTTATGATAAATAAAGTATTAGTTTTTGGGGCTGTAGTAATCATGCTTGCGGGGTGCAGTAATAAAAACTATTACGAATCTTTGCAAGCAGATAAGTCTGATTGTAATGATTTACCTATTCAACATCGTGAAGCGTGTTTTCAGAAAGTGGAAGGGTTAATGACTTTTGATGAGTATGATAAAGAGCGTAAAAAGTTATAGTGTATATGTCTGTTACAGACCGTCACCTCACCAGTGTTTTAGCTTGGATTTCATCAAAGCTTAGATCAGATATATCAATTAAATCCAACTTGTACAAGGCTTTACCTGTAAGACCGGGTGCTAATGTTTGGAAATACCAAGGGTATTTCTGCTCGGTTAAAATGGATACATTTTTAACCAATTGATTGGTGCAATTTTTAAAGAGTAAGTGGTATAGGGCGGGCTCCTTATTAAGTGCATTGACTTCCTTCGCGATTAATAAGAATAGTTCTTGAGCCTTTTCTTTGGTTTCCTTGATAGGATATACGTGTACCACATCATCATTTATTTTACGTATACCTAACAAGTCTTCTGGGGTAGCTAATACATACATTATTTCAAACTGAGCCAGTAATCCACCTTGTATGGAAAATGGCTCATCAACCTCTCTTCTTGCTTCAACCGATACACCTAACTCTTGCCCATCATCTAGCACAAAAGTCATAAAAACGTGTGCTATCTCACTGATTGCAGAGAAATGTGATACCACTGCCTTTAGTTCTACAATATTGTTTAAGTGAAATTGCAGGTCTTTATAATGAACTTTATCTTTGGATGACCATTTAAAGTCACGTACATTTTTTACCCTAATAATGGGGTTATCCACCTCAGCTTGGATTTGTATACTAGCTAATACAGCATGCTCAGCAGCCCAGCTTCGATTTTGTTTGGGAGACTTAAAATAATAGAGCAGAGCGCTAAAAGTACTGAATAAAATAATCAGAATTGCAAGCCATTTAATGAGTGTATACAGGGTGTTTTTCATAGCGTGCAAGCATAGCAAGTTCTATTGAAGGAGTTATGAAAGTATGTGAATTTCTTGGCCCATAAAATATTTGTATCTAGTGTTGTTTTTCCGGCATGCTTTAAGTAGTATTAAGTGTTTAATTTATAAACAATAAAGAAGGGTACTACGATGAAAAAAATATTATTAGCAACAGCTTTAACATTAGCATCAACGGTTGCTTTTGCTGCTCCAAACAATGGCTGTGGTCTTGGTAATCAGATCATTGCAAATCAAGATTCTGTTGTAAAACAGTCTTTAGGTGCAACAACTAACGGTACTTCTGGTAACCAAACTTTCGGTATTACTTCGGGTACTTCTGGTTGTACTAAGCCTGCTAAGATGGTTTCTAACAATAAAGTAAAATCATTTATTGCTAACAACATGGATCAACTAGCAATGGATATTTCTGCGGGTAAAGGCGAGTCTGTTGATACTTTAGCAACACTTTTAAAAGTTGAAGATAAAGCTGGCTTTAAAATGAAACTACAAAGCAACTTCGGTTCTATCTACACAAGTAGTGACGTTGAAGCTGCACATGTTATTGATAGCATCGTAGCAGTAGCAGGTTAATCACCTGTATAAATTTTGTTAGCGTATTAATACACTATTTAATAATGCAACGAGATTTACAAACAGCACCACAGAAAACAGTTTTAAAACTATTTCTCTGGGTGCTGTTTTTTTTTGCACCCTTTCTAACGTCAACAGTACTTGCAACAAGTCTGATACCTGTAGAAATTATTGAAAAAATCGAGTCTCAACAACTTTATAAGACACAACAATGGAAAAGACTGCTACATTATAAAAACGGTAAAAGTGAAATAGATGACCCTAGTTTCTTCTTATCTAAAACAGGGAAAATAAACTTAAAGGCTGAGCTTAAAGCCAGTATTTTAAAATTAATAAATGATAAGAGTGATAACAAAAAAAGTACCCTTTGTTATTATCCTTCTCGTTCTCATTGGATTTTAAAGCAATTCCCTTCTCTAAATGACATTATAAAAAAACCTCAATGTGAAGCTTTGAACGAAGAGCTTAAAAGCCTTAATGTAAAGCGTGTAACTCTTATTCTAGCTTCGGCACATATTAATTCTCCTGCCTCTGCTTTTGGGCATACTTTTCTAAGGTTGGATTCTAGCGAGGATACGGTTTTAGCCTCTTATTCCGTTAATTATGCGGCGATTACAGGGGAAACAAATGGGATTGTTTTTGCTTATCAAGGCCTTTTTGGTGGCTATAAGGGGCGCTATTCCATTGAGCCTTATTCAAAGCGAGTCGAAATGTATAGTGATTTAGAACAAAGGGATTTATGGGAATATCCGCTTGACCTTAACCCTGAAGAAATAAACCGTTTTGTTTTACATGTTCTAGAAATTCGTAACTTTTATGCTGATTATTATTTCTTATCCGAAAACTGCTCTTACAATCTTTTATGGCTATTAGAAGTTGCAAAAGATGAGGTGGATTTAACGAGTCAATTTGGTTTTAAAGCGATCCCTATTGATACCTTAAGAGCTGTGTCTAAAGCAGGTCTAATTAAAGAAGTTGTTTATCGCCCCTCAAAACGAAGAAAAATTTTAACGAAGAGCAAAACAATCGAGCATATTTCTGCAGCCATTGGCTTTGCTAAAAGTGATGATTATCAACTAGAGGAACTTAACGGCTTATCGGAAGAGCATAAGGCTAAGGCATTAGAACTAGGTTCGCATTTATTACAAACAAAATATAATAAGAAAAAAATTAGTAAGAAGCAGTATTTGAGCCGTTTTATACCGCTCTTAAAAGAACGAAGTAAGTTAGGTGATGTACCTGAACGTGAAATAAAAAAGCCCATGATGCCTGAGAAAGGACATAAATCAAATAAGATAAGCCTTTCATATGACAGTGAAAATAGGGCTGGTATTCGTTTTAAAGTTGCCTATCATGATGTTTATGATAATGAACTTGGGTTTATACCTGGGTCTTATATTAACTTTTTTGACACTTCAATTAAAATTAAAAATAGTAAGGTGGAACTCGAAGAAATAAACGTACTAGATATTCGATCCTATGCTTTGCAAGATCCTATTTTTAAACCGATATCATGGCAAGTATCATTAGGTGCTAAGCGAATTTTTAATCATCAGCTTGATCCGTATTTTCAAGTTGGAGCTGGTGCATCAATCGGTAATGAAAAGCTCTTTTCATACGCGACCTTAACCCCAACTCTTTATTATAATAAAGAGGATAACAAGCAGAGTATTTCTACAAACTTGGGGCTAATATACAATCCAACATCGTCTTTAAAGCTAGGTTTTTTGGGGAAAAAAGAGTGGTTTAAGGAGGGTCAAGAAAGTCTTAAGCTAGAACCTTTTGTAACTTATAATATCACCAAAGATACTGCATTAAACATGCGCTATAGTCATGAAACACTAGATAGTGACAAGAATAGTAACACCACACTTTCACTTTTTTGGTACTTTTAAAACCTCTTGTTGACATACCTCTTAAATATACTTTTCATTATTAGACTGTAACTCCACTAATTATCTGTAATTCCTAACCGCTTATCACTGACAAGCGGATAACGGTAGCTAATGCCATTATTCTATTAAATCATTTACTTTAGTGCTTTTGATAAGGAAGACTCAAATGGTTTGCCAGAAAAAACTAGTTAGCTTTTTATTACCTTTAACAGTTCTCTTAAACGCTTGTGGAGGAGGTACATCGATTGATGTGTCGGGTAATACTTCTACAGAAGATAATACTCATCCTGAATTTAAATGGGGAAGTGTTTCAGGCTCGCCTAGTTTTTTACCGACAGGAAATATAAAGGATACTACGCCTACTTTCTCATGGAATGCTGTACCAAACGCGACAGAGTATCAATTTGGTCACGAGAATGCAGGTTATGCGTCTGATTGGCGAGACTATACTATTTCCGCAAGCAATATGGGGTGTACCAGCCCTAGCGCAACTTGTACCTATACCCCTACTGACTACACGCTATCTATTGGTGATGAAAAAGCATGGTGGGTAAGAGCTAAGCTACCTAATGGGTGGAGTGATTGGTCTGATGCACATGTCTTTAAGATTATTAGCGCTGGGTCTGGTGGTGGCGGTGGCGGTATATCTGGTGGTACTCCCATAGCGCCAACAAGTGATATTACAAGTGTAACTCCTGCTTTTTCATGGACACCTGTAACGGGAGCGAGTAGTTATAAAATTGGTATTGAAACTACTGATACAGCAGAAGGTTGGAAGACCTTTAGTGTTTCATCCAGTGCTGCATCGTGCGTGAATGGCGCTCAAGCATGTACATTTACCCCGCGTAACAGCGGTATTTCAGTAGGCGATAAAAAAACGTGGTGGGTGAGTGCAAATATCTCAGGCAACTGGGGTAACTATGGGGAAGGGTTATCATTCTCGGTTATTTCTGGAAGTGGCGGCGGAGGCGGAGGCAATACACCAGCATCGGGTAAATTATTACCCCCTGATAATGGACAAATATATTTTGGTGCATTTACTGACTTTGGAGCATCCGAAGATCAAGTCAGCGTAGCGAAAATTAAAAGTTTTGATCGTCTTACTCAAAAGCCGACTGCTTGGTCGTATTTTTCTAATAACTGGTATAACTCAAATGGTGCGCCAGAAATTAAATACCCCAGACAGAATATTCATACAATCACTGCACAAGGTAAAACACCCTTTATTCGTATGATTCCATGGGTAACGGGTGAACAAATCAATAATGTGGATAGTACCGCTAGGGCAAGTTCAGGGAGTGACCTTACGAGCGTCTGTCATCAAGCTAATGATATTAGTACCTTGCTTATCAATAAAGCTAGCTTAGCTATTCATAAGAGCCATGGTGATTCAGAAGGACCTTGTAGAAATAGCTTCTCCATGCAAAATATCATAAATGGTGATTGGGATAGCCAGTTAAGACAATGGGCCAAGGATGCTAAAAATGATCGAGATGCAGGTGGTAATAAGATTCCTTTACTAGTGACATTCTCAATCGAAATGAATGGTTACTGGTTCCCATGGAGTGGTATTTATCATGGTGGTGTCACTAAAAATCAATACGGAGATCCTAATCTTGCTGATGGCCCCGAAAGATTCCGCGATGCTTATCGACATATTATTGATTTGTTTAAAGCAGAAGGAGCAGACAACATCACGTGGTTCTTTATACCCGATACGATGGATCCTAACGAAGATTGGGTCAAGTTCTTAAGAGAAGACTGGAATGCGCAAAAGAACTATTACCCTGGAGATGACTACATTGATTGGATAGGCACAAATTTATATGGTGCGGCTGCTCCTGACTATGATTGGAGTAATTTTAGTAATGATTTAGCGTTAAAGTCTAAAGCAATACGAGATATTACGGCGAATAAACCTGTAGCATTGATGGAGTTTGGTGTGATTGAGAATCACCCAAGAGGCAATAAATCAGCTTGGTTTAATGATGCTTTCTCTACAATTTTGAGTGGTAACCACCTTAATTTTAAAGCTATTTCTTATTGGAATGATGATTTAGGTAGCGGTAATGCGGGAATGAAAATAGATTCATCAAGTCAAAGTGTAGCAACGTTTAGACGTTTAATTAGTGATTCAAAGTTCACCTCAAGCCTGAAATTTAGTCAATAGTATTCTGGATAGACTATGAGTGAGTACTCGTTAAGGTAGCTTATTAGCTACCTTAACTTTGCTATATAATAATACTGAGATCTTTTCTCGGATCCTTCATATCTTGATTTGTACAAAGTTGTTACTACTAAGTTAGGGTTATAAGTTAGAGTTAAATTTTATGTTTAAGAATTATTTATCAAACATTCTATCGTTTTTGCTTGTAACTTTTTTTACTTTAGCATTTGTAGGTTGCGGTGGAGATTCAGGGGCAGCTAAAGAAACTATAAAAGATTCAGGCTCGGAACCAGAAACCAATCCTGAACCTGAGCCTGAACCTGAGCCTGAACCTGAAAAGAAAGAGACGAAAATTAAGTTACTTCCTCCCGTAAATGGAAAGATATATTTTGGTGCATTCGCCAGCTTTAGCGGTACTGAAGATGATGTCACGACTAAAAAAATAAAATATTTTGATAAATTATCTGGTAAGCCCACAGCTTGGTCATACTTTTCAAATAATTGGTTTGAATATCAAAGCTATGATCGTGTACCAAAAATAGAATACCCTAAAGAAAATATTCATACTATTCATGAGCAGGGTAAAACACCTTTTGTAAGAATATTACCTTGGGTAAGACCTCGACAAATCAGTGATTTAAGTAGGACTACTCGTCAAAGTTCAGGGGTTAATTTAATCGGTATTTGTCATAAGTCATCCCAAAAAGGGGATATAAACCACCTAATTAAAAATTCAGAGTGGGAGAGTCATCGCCAACATGGAGATTGGAAAGGACACTGTAATGATGCATTTACTATGCAAAAAATTATTTCAGGCGTTTGGGATAAAGATTTAAGGCAGTGGGCTAGGGACTCAAAGGCGGACAAGGATAGTGAGGGTAATATAATTCCTCTACTAGCCTCGTTTACCATAGAAATGAATGGCTATTGGTTTCCGTGGAGTGGGATTTATAATGGAGGCGCTGTAAAAGATAAATATGGCGACCCTAAGCTTGCAGATGGCCCTGAGCGTTACAAAGATGCCTATAGGCATATTATTGATTTGTTTAAAGAAGAAAAAGCAGACCATATAACGTGGTTCTTTATTCCTGATACTTTAGATCCCAATGAAGGCTGGGTGAGCTTTATTACTGAGTCTTGGAATAACCAAAAAAATTATTACCCAGGGGATGATTACATTGATTGGATAGGTACAAACCTATACGGTGCTGCTGATACGGACTATGAATGGACAAGTTTCAGTGATGATTTAGCAATTAAAGCCAAGGGAATAAAAGAGATTACTTCAAAAAAACCTATTGCACTTATGGAGTTTGGTGTAGTCGATAACCATCCTAATGGGAAAAAGTCAGAGTGGTTTGAAGATACTTTTAATACCATTCTCAATGGTGATTATTTGAATTTCAAAGCAATATCTTATTGGCATGATGATTTAGGTGGTGGGACTTCTGGGATGAAAATAGACTCATCACCTGAAAGTTTGGCGACATTTAAACGTTTAATTAGTGACCCTAGGTTTAGTTCATCGTTACGCTTTAAGTAATGAAGTAGAAATCTTAGTACAAGATATTCATCAGTAATGGATATAGTGCTCAAGTTGTTCTATCGTATCTTGCTGTTCTTTTATTATTGCTTTTACTAAATCACCAATTGATACCAAGCCAACCAGTTGCTTCCCATCCATTACCGGTAAGTGACGAATGCGTTTTTCAGTCATGATTGACATTCCATCCGAAACGCTTTGTTCGGGTCTAATGGCGCAAACAGGTGTTGTCATCACCTCTGAGACTGGGACATTTTCAGAGAGACGATTTTCAACAACTACTTTGCATGAGAAGTCTTTCTCACAAAATATCCCGACAACCTCACCTTTGTCTATAATCAGTAATGAGCTAATTCCCTTTAAAGCCATGGTTTTTATAGCTTCAACGGCGTGAGTATTTGGCTTTATACTTTCTACTTGATCACCTTTATTAGAAATAACTTGAGCAATGGTTTTCATCTATGATCTCCTCTATCTATAAATGATTAGCTTCCCTTAGTTATAGAATATATCTGTTGAAAATGTGTGTTTTTCTACCGCGTAATTTAGGGCAGCAATTAGTGTGAAGGTATATACTCTCGCCTAATAGTAAAACGAGCGAACTTAATGCGCTACTCAGAATCATTCGATGTCATTGTTATTGGTGGCGGTCATGCTGGCACCGAGGCCGCACTTGCGCCCGCACGTATGGGCTTAAAAACATTATTGTTGACCCATAATATAGAAACCATCGGTCAAATGAGTTGTAACCCAGCCATTGGTGGTATTGGCAAAGGACATATTGTAAAAGAAATTGATGCACTTGGTGGCGCGATGGCACATGCAGCAGATAAAGGTGGCATCCAGTTTCGTACCTTAAATGCTAGCAAAGGCCCTGCGGTTCGTGCGACACGTGCGCAAGCTGATCGAGTGTTATATAAAGCGGCGATTCGCAAAACCGTTGAATCTCAAGAAAATCTACAAATTTTTATGCAAGCGGTTGATGATCTAATCGTTGAGGATATTTCTAGTGGGGAGGGGGATAACCAACGTGTCGTAGGTGTACGTACCGAAATGGGTTTAAGTTTCTCTGCAAAGTCTGTCATTTTAACGGTAGGTACTTTTTTAGGTGGGTTAATTCATATTGGTTTACAAAACCACTCAGGAGGGCGCGCAGGTGACCCACCTTCGATTGCTTTAGCGGATCGTTTGCGTGAGATGCCTTTTCGGGTGGATCGTTTAAAAACAGGCACCCCAGCACGGCTTGATTCGCGTTCGATTGACTTCAGTAAGCTACAAGAACAACCTGGTGATACTCCGATTCCTACCTTTTCGTATATGGGAAAAAGCGAAGATCATCCGCGCCAAATACCCTGCCACATCACCTACACCAACCAAAAAACACACGATATTATTCACAGTGGGCTTGATCGCTCACCGATGTATACAGGCGTGATCGATGGCGTTGGCCCTCGATATTGCCCGTCGATAGAAGATAAAATTGTTCGCTTTGCGGACAAAGACAGTCATCAAATCTTTGTAGAACCAGAAGGCTTAGATACTTACGAGGTTTACCCAAACGGTATTTCTACCAGTTTGCCGTTTGATGTGCAGTTTGATTTTATTCGTTCCATTTCAGGCTTTGAAAAAGCTCACATTACACGCCCGGGCTATGCGATTGAATACGACTATTTTGATCCGCGTGATTTAAAACCAACCCTAGAAACAAAGTTTGTAAAAGGGCTGTTTTTTGCAGGACAAATCAACGGCACTACAGGTTATGAAGAAGCTGGCGCACAAGGTTTATTGGCAGGCATTAATGCAGCGCGCCTAGTACAAGAAAAAGAAGAATGGTTCCCCAAACGTAGTGAAGCATACATTGGTGTAATGGTTGATGATTTGATCACAAATGGTACACAAGAGCCCTACCGAATGTTTACCAGTAGAGCAGAACACCGCTTGTTATTACGAGAAGATAACGCTGATTTACGACTGACTGAAATAGGCTATGAGTTGGGTTTGGTTGATGAAGCACGTTGGAGAGCTTTTAATGAAAAGCGTGAAAAAGTAGAGCTTGAGATGCAACGTCTGCGTGACACTATTTTGCGCCCCACTGATATTAGCCAAGCGCAAATTGATGATGTATTTGATGGCTCTTTAACCCGCGAATATCACCTCAGTGAATTATTACGCCGCCCTAATGTGACCTACCAATCTTTGATGGGGCTTGAGAAAATTGGCCCAGCAGTTGAAGATGTAAAAGTGGCTGAACAAGTAGAAGTGCAGTTCAAATATGCAGGTTATATTGATCGTCAGCAACAAGAAATTGATAAACAAAAAAACCACGAAGAGATGAAACTGCCCAGTGACTTTGACTATGCCGTTATTAAAGGTGGTTTATCCAATGAAGCGCGCCAAAAGTTAGAAGAGCAAAAGCCCACTACTATAGGGCAAGCATCACGTATACCGGGAATTACCCCTGCAACCATTTCTATTTTGATGGTGTATTTGAAGAAGCATCGTAATAGCCAAAATAGTAATAGCGCAAATAACACTACAAGCAAAAATATAAAAAGAAAGGCGAGTTAATGTCAGTTGATCAATTATGGAACGCTGGATTAAAAGAACTAAACTGTAAGTCAGATGAAAAGCAACTTGCCCAACTAAAACAATTTGTTGATCTACTAAACCGCTGGAATAAAACTTACAACCTCACCTCTGTGCGTGACCCAAAAGATATGATACCGCTACATATTTTCGATAGTTTGGTTGTGGCAGAGTTAATCAAGGGCGACAACTGTTTAGATGTAGGTAGTGGTGGAGGCTTGCCCACGATCCCATTAGCGATTATGCAACCACAACGGCAATTCACAGCTTTAGATACGAATGGCAAAAAAACGCGCTTTATTCAGCAAGCTGTAATTGAGCTGGGTTTAAAAAATGTAAATGTAGTGCATGAACGTGTTGAAAAATGGCAAACAGAGCAAAAATTTGATGCGATTATTAGCCGAGCATTTTCATCATTGCATGACTTTGTAATAGGTTCATCAATGCACCTTACCGAGGGCGGTACGATGTATGCTATGAAAGGGCTGTACCCAACGGCTGAAATACAATATCTACCTAAAGGCTTTGGTTTAAAATCCAGCCAGTCGTTAGACATCCCTTTTGTAGAAGGAGAACGTCATCTCTTGGAGATTCACTTTTCTGAACGTTATAAAGTAGAAGATGATAGTGAAACAGAAGGAAATAAAGTATGAAAAAAAAGACTAATAAAAAGCCGATAATCTTTTACCTGTTTTTAATTTTTTGCCTATTTGGCTTATCCCTTTACTTACTCTTTAATGATCAATTTTCCCCGCAAGTAAAACTCGGTTCTGTTGAAGTTGTAACAAGTGAAGATCAATCAAAAAGCGAGACTAACTCAGAGTTAATAAATAAAAAATATCCACCTGTCGATGTTGATATGAAGCTGGTAAAAGTGGGTGAACATAGTTGGTATGTGCAGGGAAAGGCAGGCATCGCGACGGATAATGCTGGTTTTATCTCAAATTCAGGTGTAGTGATAACGGATGCAGGCGTAGTCATATTTGACGCTTTAGGCTCACCATCACTGGCAAATAAGTTGATTCAAAATATTAAAAAAATTACTGACCAACCGATTGTGAAAGTCATTGTGAGTCATTATCACGCCGATCATATTTATGGTTTACAAGTCTTTAAGGAGTTGGGAGCAGAAATTATAGCTCCTGATGGTGTGTATGAATATATTGATTCTGAAGCCGCTAAGAGCCGATTAGAAGAACGCCAGCTATCACTTGATCCTTGGGTGAATGAAGATACAGTTATTGTCATACCCGATAAAATTATTGATAAAAGTGAGACTTTTACATTGGGTGAAATTGATTTCACTATTAGTGTTATCGGAAATGCACATTCTGATGGCGATATGACATTGTATGTTGAAAATGACCGTGTGTTGTACACAGGTGATTTGATTTTTGAAGGGCGCATACCGTTCTTAGGGAGTAATAATACTAAGCATTGGTTGGCAACTTTAGAAAAAATGGAAGCGCAAAACCCTCATGCGCTCGTACCCGGCCACGGCCCAGCGACTCACGACCCTAAGGCGATTAGTTTAACTCGAAAATACTTAGCCTATATTCGAGAAAAAATGGCTAGTGCGGTAGAAGAAATGATTGATTTTGATGAAGCCTACAAGGCAGTTGATTGGTCGGAGTATGAAAAGCTCCCTGCGTTTGATGATATAAACCGTAAAAATGTCTTTCAGGTGTACTTGTCGCTAGAGGCAGAAGGGCTTTGATTGCAGCCATAAAACAAACTTTAGACTTTATCGTAGAAATAGAAAAGCTAAAAGATGTTCACCGTAAAACACGCCCTGTAGGGCTAGATCGTTATGAAAATTCAGCAGAACATAGCTGGCACGTGTGTTTATCTGCGTTAATGCTAAAAGACTATGCGAATGAAGCCATAGATATTGATCGTGTTATAAAAATGTTATTGATTCATGATTTAGGTGAAATTGATGCGGGCGATACCATAATTTATGCCAGTGAAACAGCTGAGATAAAAGAGGAAGAAGCTGCGGGCATTAAGCGTGTTTTAGAGATTCTCCCTGAGGGAAAAGCAAAAGAATACCTAACACTGTGGCGTGAGTTTGAAGCAGGGGAGACGGCAGACTCAAAATACGCCAAAGCTATCGACCGGGTACCACCGATTTTACATAACTTACAAGGTGGAGGTCACAGCTGGAAAAAGCATGATATTTCCAAAGAACAAGTCTTTGCGGTTAATAAGCGAATAGCTAAAGGTAGCGAGAAACTGTGGGAGGTGATAGAGGCTGAGTTAAATGTTGCGGTGGATACAGGCTTACTCAAGTAGGTTGGGAATGTATTTAAAAATAATAACATGTGTTTTATTTTTTCATCTTTTCTTCCGTGCTTTTCCTTGCCTTCTGTGGCTAAAAACCTCTTAACCTTACTATCTCATAACACCGCAGCGTTAAAGCACAGCGTGTAAACGCTGAATCATATCTTTAAAAACTTTTGGCCCACCGGCAACAATATTACCGCTACTTAGGTGCGTATTTCCACCTTGTAAGTCGCCTACTAATCCGCCTGCTTCTTGCACTAATAATACCCCTGCGGCGATGTCCCATTCGTGTAGGCCAAACTCCCAAAAACCATCATAACGGCCTGCGGCTACATAGGCTAAATCTAGTGATGCCGCACCTGGGCGACGTACGCCTGCAGTCCCTACAATTAAAGACTTCATGGTTTGAAAGTAAGGGTCGATAAGATCATCTTGATCTGTTCTGTAAGGAACGCCCGTGGTAAGTAGTGCGCCACTGAGTGACAGGCGCTTTGATACGCGCATACGTCGTTTGTTTAAAAAAGCTCCGCCACCGCGTGAGGCATAAAATAAGTCATCTTTCATTGGGTCATAAATAACGGCTTGGTCAAGCTTGCCATCTTTTTTAAGCGCAATAGAAACAGCAAAGTGGGGTATGCCGTATAAAAAATTAGTCGTGCCATCTAATGGATCAATTATCCATTCGTACTGATTAGGTTTATCGCCAGAGCCTTCATGTTTGCCGCTTTCTTCACCTAAAAAAGAGTGATCAGGGTAAGCATTTTTTAAGATGCCGATGATAGTATCTTCGGCGGCGCGATCAATTTCAGTGACAAAATCATTTTTATCCTTGTTTTCGATCTGTAATTGGTCAATTCTATCGGCACTACGAGCGATAATATCGCCCGCTTCATGAGCAGCTTTGATAGCCGTGTTAAGCATAGGGTGCATAGAAAAACCTCAATAATTTAGGCGCGAGAGTTTAACAGATAATGACAGCAAGAAACACATTAGAAAATATCAGAATTGTATTAATTCAAACCTCCCACCCCGGTAATATCGGTTCGGCTGCCCGCGCGATGAAAACGATGGGATTATCAGAGTTGTATTTGGTTAAACCTAAATCCTTTCCTGATGAACAAGCGACGACAATGTCATCAAACGCGAGTGATATTTTAGAGGGCGCAGTGGCGGTTGAAACTTTGCAAGATGCCTTGGTTGACTGTCATTGGGTTGTAGGAAGTAGCGCGCGTAATGAGCGTAGCCTTGCTTGGGACGTTTTAGAAGCTAGGGAATGTGGGGAAGCCGTGATTAAGAAATCTCAGTCAGGAAAAGTAGCCCTGGTTTTTGGTCGAGAAAGTTCAGGCATCACCAATGATGAGTTAGCGCTCTGTCATCACTTGGTGCATATACCGACAAATCCTCACTATAGTTCTTTAAACTTAGCCTCTGCTGTACAACTGTTAAGTTATGAATGTCGAGTGGCTAGTATTAATAATGAAAATGACACGATTGTGTCTACTAGCGAAAATAAGGATGAAGGAGAAGCTGTAACAGCCGATGCAATGGAAAGCTATTACCAGTATTTAGAATCAGCCATGATTGATGCTAAATTTCTTGATCCAGAAAATCCCAAGCATTTAATGGCACGCTTACGACGCTTATATAATCGAGCACAAGTATCATCCAGCGAGCTAAATATTTTACGTGGGATGTTAGTTGCTTTTCAAAAAAGAAAAACTTAGTTTTCGTCAGTACTGACTGTTACGGTGGCTCTATTTTTAGGATTCTAGGTAGAAATTATATTTCCAGATAGAAAAGCAAATTTTCCATCTGGAAAGAAGGATTAAACGAGTGCCGACTGAAAAATAGCCTTATGTACATCTCCGATACTGACAATGCCTACAAGCTTATTATTTTCTGCAACAGGGATACGACGAATATTATTAATACACATTAAAGAAGCTGCTTTCATAATAGGCATATCAGAGGTTACTGAAGAAACATTGGTTGTCATGATGTCGCTAGCAATGAGGCCAAGTGTATCAATATAACCTTTTTCCATTTCTTCGAAATTAGGGCGTCCTTCATCAGCTATTTTCTGCATATCAGGAAACATGCGTCTTAATAAGTCTTTTTCAGAGACGATACCTATAATTTTTTCGTTCTCATCAATAATAGGCAATCCACTGATATTGTTTAAACACATCGTGTTAGCAATGTCTTTTACAGGGGTGTCGGCATGGGCCGTCTTAACACCTGTTGTCATAACATCTGAAACTTTCATAATTTTCTCCGCTTTAATAATTATGTCTCACATCGTACATGTGAGGGTCTAACAATTTAACAGAAAACCGGCTTACATCAAAAATATATATTACACTAATTAGTAATACTTATTAAAAAAATCTATTACCTTATTCTTAAGGTTTATATGAGACCTTTGCACGAGTCAGTGGCGAAAGAAACGGCTGAAGCTCTAATAATCAAGTTATCCGTTTTTAAACAACAAAACGGTAAGCTTGCTAAAATAGGCTAATATTTTACTGGTTGAGGCGGAAAATGAAGTTAATAACGGGTTATTAGCAAGTTTTTCAACGAAAAGCAGTGAAATATTAGTCATTTTTACTCGTCACCTGATTCGTGCAAAGGTC
>JAZGFW010000085.1:0-2713 GCA_036479895.1 Cocleimonas sp.
AATAAAAAAGATTCTTTACCATGAAGGGCATGAAGAACATGAAGGTTAAACACTATTTATATTCTAAAAAGTCTTTCGTTTTTTCTTCATGAACTTCATGTCCTTCATGGTTAAATTATTTGTTTTATCTTATCTATTATATTAGAAATCTGAATTATCATTCAGGGCATAATAATAGCCCCTCTAGGGAGAGAAGGTAATCACCATCAAAAGTAACGACTTTGAGTCGTTTGTGAAACAACCTATGGAACTTTCAGTCCATAGTGGTTGAGTTCTTATCTGCCGCCAACCGAAAACCTAAGACTGACATAGATTTATGTTGAATATTCGATCCTCTAATTGCTACTCTTACTCTCTCCGGCGTACAATGATATGAACCACCACGCATTGCTTTTCGTGTCGAAAGCGGTGCGCCAGAAGGATCTTTTGCGGGTGAAGTTTTATAGTAATCAGCAGCGTAAGAATCATCTACCCATTCCCATAGGTTGCCGATCATATCGTGTAAACCCCATGCATTGGGTTTTAAACTAGCTACGGGCATTGGTTTGTCACCTGAGCTATCTCTAAACCAAGCGTATTTAGCCATATCACTATATTCAAATGGGCGTAGACCAGAAGTACCAGCCCGTGCGGCATATTCCCACTCTGCCTCTGTTGGTAAACGATATTGGTAGGTATCATCCATGTCGTTAATCGACTCTATAAACTCTTGTGCTTTTTGCCAGTTAACTTTGCTTACAGGCAGTTTTTTCCAATCTTTTCTTTGCCATCTTTTTTCTTTGCCTAGTTTGTAACCCATGATTTCAAGCCACATCTGCTGTGTCACTTCAGTATTAGCTACATAAAAATCCTTGCTGATGATAACTTTGTGAGCAGGTAGTTCTTTTTTTAAGCGCTCAATACGGTCAGCTTTTACTTCTTTAGAGAGCAAATCAAGGTTTTTTGTCCCCATGGTGAATTCACCTGACTTAATTTTTATAAACTTTTGCCCAAATGGACTAACAAAATTTTCAGCATAAAGTGAAAAAGGCAGTAGTGAAAAAATAAGAATTAGAAATGTTTGTTTCATTTTGGTACCTACAAAAGTACAAGATATTATGATAATACACGAATAGACCACTACGCCATACTCTCGTTCATCTCGCATCCATAATAGCTTTGCTAGAATAGCATTAATTAAATCTATTAAAATCCAACATGATTTTCCTATTAATATTGAGCTTATTTTTCTTTTGGTTGATTTATCGAGAGATAAGCACACCACAAGAATTAAACAGTATAGATAAAGGCTATATTGCTGTAATGCTTTCTTTTGCGCTGTTATCCGGCGTGCCCGTAATGAATGAATGGCGCTTTGAACGATTTTTATCAGCTAAAGCGACTATTTTAGCAGAGGGCTACCCTACAGATGTCAGCTGCGCCAGTGTATTTGAATCAGTCTATAAAAAACTCGGACTTCTTGGCACAGGTGATCCATCAACAGGCAAGATAGTGTTGCACTATCCAACGTGTAATAACTTACGTGAGTACCTTGATAAGCCATGGAATGCGAGCGAAAAAGCGATCACTAGTCTGCATGTATTTACACATGAGGCAATGCACGTACGGGGCGAACTTAACGAGGCGAAGGCTGACTGCCAAGCAATACAAAGGGATATTTATGCTGCAAAACTATTGGGAGTCAGAGAAGATATTGTTGCAGAAGAGACAGCACTAGCTTATTACAACGGCCCTTATAAAAACCACTCTTACTTCAGTGAGGAATGCGCTAAGGGAAAAGTATTGGATGAGGACTTGAGTGGTTCTATTTGGTGAACATTTGGTAAGAGGAAATGAAATTAAGAATGGATATGCTTCAATTTCGATCGTGAAAAAACAAAATAACCAGTAATACCATTCCTATAACCATGACCCCTGAAGCCATAAATAAAGGCATCATATAACTACCCGTTGTTTCAGCCACCGCACCTGCCATCGCGGGTGCTGCAATTTGTGCAACGCCATAACTTAAGGTTAACTTACCCATCGGTTTAGCAGGTTTGGTAGGGAAAAATTTTCCCACCATGGTTAGCATAAGGCTAACAATACCAATAAATGTTGCGCCAAATAACAAACCACTTAACATAACACCGACTAAACTAGAATCAATAGCAGGGATAATAATGCCGACGATATTAATCGCATAAGCTACAAAGAGTGCTTTAAGCTCGCCTATTTTACGGGCAACTCTATCCCAAAATACACAAGCAGGGGTTGCCGCTAAACCTACCAATAGCCAAACTAAACTCCCACTGCCCTGTAAATCAGTTTGTTTATCAACAATTGTTACTAAAAAGGTGGCGCTAATCACATAGCCCACACCGGCACAAAAATAAGCGGCGTATAACAAAAGCATCCAGCTTTTTTTGGGCGCATTATCGACAAGCTTTTGTCCTGTTTGTGTTAAGTTTGAAATATCTGGTTTTGGTAGCCAATACCAAGCAGGAATAGCAAGAACAATGCCAACCAGTGTGAAAGCTAGCCATTGTTGCGCCCAGTTAAAATCTCCTGACATACTCATTGCAATGGCGGCGCTCACCGCAATTCCTAAACCAACACCACCGAAATGAACCCCTAATTCAGCGCGATGCCCTTGTCTTATCATCCAGTTTAAAATTAGCCCTGAACCCATCAACAAACCAGCGGCGCTACTTAAGCCCGCAAAAAAGCGCAT
>JAZGFW010000086.1:0-4674 GCA_036479895.1 Cocleimonas sp.
GAAAACAAACGCTTATCGCTGGCATCAAAATAGCGTGGGCTAAACGCTTGCAAGGGGTGATTACAAATCCAGTCATGCGCTTTTGTATCCGTATAAATACAAACTTCATCCAGTAATTCACTGACTAAAACAGAAGGTGGTAAGGCTGTGTTGTCTTTAACACTTTGACCAATATAGCTAATGATTAATTGCTTGCGTGCAGCCAGAATAGATTCTAAAAATAAATAGCGGTCTTCATTACGACGAGATCGGTCACCTTTGCGTGGTTTTTTTGCAACCATATCAAAACTTAAAATGCGGTCTTGGCGTGGATATTCGCCATCATTCATCCCCAATAATGCCACGACTTTAAAGGGTACACTGCGCATCGGTACAAGCGCGCAGAAGGTAATACCGTAGCCCATGAAGTTTTCATTGCCCGTTATTTCTTGTAAGGACTGCTTAATAATTTTAGCAACAACAGAGAAGGGGAGTTTAAGTGAACCTTGATTATCGTTACCCTTTTCTTTATAAGTGCCAAAATCTGCCAACAATGACTGTTGACGTAGTTTATCCAAGGCATTAAAAAGAACTTTATTTTGTGATCCATCAGCAAATAGTGAGGTGATAAATTGATTAAACTGTTCCAGCCAATCATCCATACTCAATACTTGGGACGCTAGCGTTTCAAGCTTAAATACCCTATCAGTAAACTGTATAAGTTGAGAAATAACAACAGCTTGAGAACCTTCAATTTCACTGTAAGGAAGCAGAGGTAAACCACTAAGTGCTGATTCAGAGCTTGTACCTTGCTGGGGTATAAATAAATCATCCCCAGGTAGGGCATAACCCAATAAAAGACGCTCTAAAGCATAGCGCCATGTGTGTTCTTCTGTATCTGGTAAGTTTGATTGCTTTCTACTTTCTGCATTAATTCCCCAACGAATATTAGTGGCTCGAGCAATTTCACGACAAAAAATAACTTCATCTTCTGTCAAGTTGAACTGCTCACGAATCGAGTCATAATCCAGAAGCTCAAACACTGACTCAGCATCAAAACGCTTATTTATTAAATCTAAAGTTTTAAGAAATGCTTCAATCGTAGGGTGGGCTTGGGCAGAGTTTTTATCCGCAATTCTAAAAGGTAGTTTAGGCGTACTGTCTGATTTTGAAGAAAAAACCGCATCAATAAACGGTGCATACTTTTCAATATCAGGCATCATCACAATAATGTCGGAAGGTGTTAAATCAGCATCATTTTCTAAACAATCCAAAAGTTGATCGTGTAAAACCTCCACTTCACGCATAGCGGTATGACAAGCATGAAACTGGATAGAGTCATTAACCTGCTTAGAGCCATCAACGAGCAGAGAATCATCAACCCGTTTAGAGTCATCAACGAGCAGAGAACCATCATCGTCATTAAATAGTGTGATTTTCTTAGCGGTATTTAAAGCAAGCACATCATTTTGAATCTGTGATAACAACGTAGTCGCTACTTGCTCAATAAAAAATTCTTTTGGATCATTATTGCTAAGATCCTGAAGCTGATCGATAAAATCACGTCCTTGACGACCCATAGAGGCTAGTAACGCATTGCCTAAATCATAGTAAGGCTGTTCATCAGCTGGCTTTTTTGAAATAGACTTTTCTGATTCAATATCACCCCAGTACTCCTTCGGGCAAGGGTTGATTATAAAGATGTTAATATCAATCACCTTACCCATCTCGCCGAGCAAACGGATATAACCTGGGGATAACGCCGAAAGTGAAAAGAAGGAAACACGGTCAGGTAAAAACTTACGGTTTTGAGGCTTCTGAATCGCTTCAATAAATTGATCTTGCAGGGATAACCAGTGATCTAACTGATTATCTGTAAATACTTTTTTCCAAAGTCGTGCCTGCCAAAGATCTTCCGGATTTTTTGCTCCAGCCCCGCTTGTGGAATTTTCCCAATCACGCACCCAATCATCGCGATAAAATAAAATCTTATCTAACAGTTCAGCAAGCTTTTGAGATAACTCCCAAGCTAAATCAGTGCTACCTAAATAATGTGCTAGCTCAGGAAACTCTTTGTCTTTAGCTTCTATTTCAGAAATCAATAAATCTAACAAACGCCAACGAATAACAAAAGGGGAAGAGGGGTCTTGATCAGAAATATTGGGTAATACACTTTTAAGCATTTGCCACATAAATTCAGCAGGAAAAAGAAAATCAGTGTTAGCACTAATATTATTTTTATCAGCTACTTGCAGCGATAAATAACGCGCCATACCTGAGTTTTGAACTACAACAAGTTCAGGTGTAAACACCGATTTTAATGGCGATTCTATGGATTGAGCGAACTGTTCACTGAGTAGTTCTAATTGATTGCTGGTATGTAAGGTTAGCATGATTTTTATTATACATTGGAACTCAATGACTATGCAGTGAAAGTGTATAGGTTTGTTAGAACAGGTGAGGTCCGAAAATAGGCTTGTCCGCAGGTTATTTTTCCTGTGTTTAACGTTTAAATGATTCTTATATTACAATGTACTGAATTGTCGTACTGTACATACGGAAAAACCACGGAAGACATCAATGTGCCCATGTCTTAGACATTGTTCTAGGTTGGTTGGTTTATTTATGCTGGTTCGGAAACGTTAAATGCCAACCATTAAATTCTCTAGTTCAGAAAGACTGACTTTAGCAACTTTAGCCAGCTTCTCTTGGTCTGAAACCCAAAGGCACTTGTTTTTACATTCAATAAGGCCTTTTTTTCTTAAGGATTGAAAGACGCGGTTAACATGAATTGAAGTGAGCCCAAGTGCATCACCCACATCCTCTTGGGTAATAGGGAAAGGGACGCATTGAGCATCTTTAAGAAGGGATCGCTCCCTGAGATAAAGACTTAATAATAAAAAGGCAACTTTGGTTTCAGCTGGGTGACTAGCAATTGATGTTAATGCCGAGTGACAACGTTGCGTTGAGGTTTCTGTAACAGAGCTTATAGCGAAAGCTAGGTCTGGTAATTCTGCAATTGTTTCTTTAAAACGATCTATAGGGAAGGCACATAAAGTAACATCAGAAGCGGCAATAGCTGAGTGATCAACGGTTGTGTGTCTGCCAACTTTGTAGCATAAAAAATCGCCCGGTAAGGCAAACCTTAATATTTGGCGATCTCCGTTTTTTAGATTTTTAAATAAGGTAACCCAACCCGAATAAACCGTAAATGCTTTTTCTGCAGTATCACCTTCGTGATAGAGAAACTCGCCAGCTTGATAGGTTTGTTGTGCAGAGCGAAGACTACGTGCTTTATCTAAATGATGTGTTTCTAATTCGCCGAATAAAGCAGAGTCGCGAATAGCGCAATCTTTGCACTTAGGAAGATTTTGAGTATTTGATTTCATACAACTAACAGGGAGCTCAGTAAGACAATTACCACTGAATAGTGGTTTCAATGGTAATTGATTTTAAACGGTAATTTGCATATTAAAATAATTATGCGGGTATAGCTAGTGTCCACATATAACAAATGGTGGTATGCAACACTTTTAACCTTTGATCCTACCTCTAATTAATCTCAGATTTTCTATAATTTAATCGTAGAGATAAGTACGCTATGAGATTATTCAGGGGCTTTTAAGGTAACCATTTTTTCCATTTGTGGTGCTAGCTTAGTAGTTATACCGTTTACAACATCACCAAAGGCTGTGCCTAATAAATTCATATTCATGATGGAAATGTATGTTTTACCGTCACTTTTTTCATAAATAGCAATTTTACAGGGCATCATGACAGATAGTTGTTTTAAATTATCGTGCTTAAGAATATCTGCTGCAGCTTGAGGCTCACACATGCCTATTACTTGGTTAGGACCAATATCAACTTTAACTACTTTTTTCAGGTTCTTTTGAAAATTAATTTTCCACGACTTAGGTACTTTCCAGCCTAACTCTTTCGCGTTTGCTTTTACTTTATCCATAGTTTCTTCAAAACTATAAGGGCTGGCGACTTCTTTTATCATCATACTTGGTAGTGATTTATAACCGATAAAGGCAGCAACAATTGCTCCTAGAATAAAAGAAATGAGAATCGTTAAAAGCTTAGACATAGTTAAATACCAAATGAATTATAAGAGGGAAGGGGTGTTTATCATAGGATAGTAACAATCAGAATTTTTGAAGAAATTAACTTATGTTAGTTTTCAGTCTAATTTTAACGCAAAGGATTCCAGTATCACTTTTATCAAAAACGTATTTAAAACAGGGAAGGGGTTTCTATCATTTCTGGGCTGAAATCTGCAATTTTTCTGAGCAATTCCTCGTTTAGAATAACCAATCTTTTTTTATGGCAAATAATCAGTTTTTCATCCGTTAGGGTTTTGATCACTCTATTGACGTGCACATTGGTTAAACCTACTGCGTCACCAATATCTTCTTGTGATACCGGAAACACTATGGAATTTTCAGCGGCATTAAAGCTATGCTGAACTTGTTTTTTGGCACGGTAAAAAAGTTCCAGTAAAACAAAAGCAATACTTTCCTTGGCTGTTTTTCTGCCTGCTGCCATTAAATGACTTTGGCACAATGACATGTCTCTGGATTCCATTGTCATTAAGCGCAATGCTAATTCTGGATTACTGGTTAACATTTCTTTTAAATAGATACGTGGAAAAGCACACAACGTAGAAGTGGTAAGTGTTGCCGCAGAGTG
>JAZGFW010000087.1:0-12313 GCA_036479895.1 Cocleimonas sp.
CTACAGATTTCAGCTCATTTGTCGGTACTTCAAACACCAGTTCATCATGCACTTGCATAATCATTTTTGTTTTTGTTTCACCATTCAAGTGCGCTTCTCGCAACCAATCATTCACAGCAATCATCGATTTTTTAATAATATCAGCCGCTGTTCCTTGCATCGGTGCGTTTATTGCGGTGCGCTCTGCGTGTTGGCGTAACATTCCGTTACGCGCGTTAATATTAGGCAAATATAAGCGCCGACCAAAGACTGTTTCAACATAGCCTACGTCTTTGGCTTTTTCGCGGGTGTCTTCCATATAATGTTTTACGCCAGGGTAGCGCATAAAATATTTTTTAACATATTCGGCTGCTTCGGTGCGTGAGACTTTTAATTGCTTGGCTAAACCAAAGGCAGACATACCATAGATTAGCCCGAAGTTGACCGCTTTTGCGGCGCGGCGTTGTTCGGTTTCTACTTGATCTAAAGCTACTTCAAAAATTTCTGATGCGGTAGCTCGGTGAATATCTTTACCTTCAGAAAACGCACTGAGCAAACCTTTGTCTGATGACAAATGCGCCATGATGCGTAGTTCAATTTGAGAATAGTCAGCGGCTAAAATCTTAAAACCTGTTGGCGGAATAAATGCTTGTCGAATACGACGACCTTCTGCATTGCGTATTGGGATATTTTGTAAATTTGGCGTGGTTGATGACAATCTGCCCGTAGCCGTAATTGCTTGATGATACGACGTATGTACCCGCCCAGTGTGGTCATTAATTTGTAGCGGTAGCTTGTCGGTGTAGGTTGATTTTAATTTGCTTAAACCACGATGTTCTAACAACCAGCGTGGCACATCATGCTCTTCTGCCAGCTTTTCTAAAACCTCAACACCTGTGGATGGCTGACCTTTTTTAGTTTTGGTGATAATGGGTAAGTTAAGTTTTTCTTCATTGAAGAATACTTCTTGAATCTGCTTGGGTGAGCCAAGGTTAAATTCCTCCCCTGCTTCGCTGTAAATTTTTTGTTCTAACTCGCTCATGCGTGAAGCCAATTGCTCGCTGTGCTTGCCTAGCATTTGTGCATCCACTAATACGCCGTTGCGCTCAATATCAGAAAGTACTTTTAAGAGTGGTATTTCAATCTCACGATATAACGTTTCTTGGCGGTGGCGCGGTCGTAACTGAGGCCAAAAAAAGTTATGTAGACGCATTGTCATATCGGCATCTTCAGCCGCGTAGTAAGATGCGCCTTTATTGGCGTTTGACGGATTCGCATTTTCGGCTTCATCAACGACACTGGCTTCTAATTCAATCTGATTAAAAGTAAGTTGCTTTTTACCTTTACCCGCAACATCCTCAAATTTGATACAGGTATGATTTAAGTATTTTTCACAAAGCGCATTCATATCATGGCGCGTAGAAACCGAATCTAAAATATAAGATTCCAACATTGTATCGTGACGAATGCCTTTTAACTCAATACCGTGATTAAGCAAAATAGAGCGGTCATATTTAAGGTTCTGCCCGACTTTTAAAATCGTCGGGTTTTCGAGCAAAGGTTTCAACAATGCCAATGTTTCATCAAAAGGCAGTTGTTGCGGTGCGCCGATATAATCATGTGCCAAAGGCAAATAAGCCGCCGTGCCAGCCTCGGTACAAAACGACATGCCAACAACACGCGCATCCATATACGCAAGGCTGGTGGTTTCTGTATCAAAAGCAAATAGCTTTGCTTCTTTAATTTTGGCAACCCACTCGTTCAAATGCTCTTGTGTGAGAATCGTCTGATAGTCGACTTCTTTAATTTCGGCTACTTCGGGTACGGGTGGTTCGTATTCTTTGGTTGAGCCATCTGCATTTTTAACCGCAGGTGCAAGTTGCGTATCAAAGCCGCCTTCTAGTTTGCTCAAGCGGGTGCGTAAGCCATACTTTTGATAAAGCTCGATAAGCTTGGGCGTATCTTGCTCATTAAAACTAATAAACTCAGGTGAACAATCCACATCAAGGTCACATTTAATGGTGACTAACTCAAACGATAACGGTAAAAAATCTAAAGAGGCACGTAAGCTTTCGCCAATTTTACCTTTAAATTTATCTGCATTTTCCATGACTTCATGTATCGAGTCATATTCAGTCAGCCACTTTACAGCAGTCTTAGGCCCTACTTTCGGCACACCAGGAATATTGTCAGACTTATCGCCCATTAACGCCAAATAATCACGGATGCGCTCTGGCTTAACACCGTACTTATCAATCACACCCTGAATATCGTGGTAGCTATTTGACATGGTATTAATCAAATGGACGTGATCATTCACCAACTGCGCCATGTCTTTATCGCCGGTTGATATAATTGTTTTCCCCTTATTCTCTTCTGTATGACGCAGCGCCATCGTGCCAATCACATCATCAGCCTCAACCCCTGGCATAATCACCATCGGATAACCTTGAGCTTCAATAATCTCATGCAACGGCGCAATTTGGTCGCGTAACTCATCAGGCATCGGTGGGCGTGTACCTTTGTAATCCGCGTACAAATCATTGCGAAACGTCTTACCCTTCGCATCAAAAATTACCACCATGTGCTCTGGCTCATAATCCTTGCGGAGCTTATCCAGCATATTCAATACGCCGTGAATCGCGTTGGTTTGCATTCCATCAGGGCTAGTCAATGAAGCAGGCAAGGCAAAGAAGGCTCGAAATAAATACGATGAGCCATCAACAAGAATCAACGGTTTGGGGGTATTTTTATCTGTCATGGATTTGATTTTATTAATGATTTGTTAAGAAGTATAAAGCATGTAGGGGCTAGTTTTGTTAATTTTACCGAGGACTCGCGCTGGAAAATGGAAGCAAATAATGGCCTATTGGTATAAATTGATTATGTGAGACCTTTGCACGAATCAGGTGACGAGTAAAAATGACTAATATTTCACAGCTTTTCGTTGAAAAACTTGGATCAAACTAACATCAAACCACTGGTCTTAAATTATTTCGTTTAAAGCTCATTATAGTGTAACGTCGGTGAATATATCTCGCTAACAATAATTAAAATAATAAATATGTTGAAGTCATTAAAAATATCATTTGTCCTTTTTTGTAAAAAATGTAAAGGCTCGTTACTGCCTGCTAGTTTTACCGCAATAATTTTACTCATGATATTCACTGCTCAATTTGCATCGACAAATATCTCACAAAGTGTAGATTCGATGACAACTTCTATTAAAGATCAAAATAAAAATAATATTTTATTGGGTACGATGTCTCAGGCAGCGTTTAGGCGTACGACACTTTTAACAGAAATGTTACGTTCTGATGACCCCTTCAAGAATGATGAATTATTTTCTGAGCTTAATGACTTTGGAACCAAGTTTGCTGAAGCAAGAGCTAAAATTACGGATAAATCAGGTAGTAAAAAGCTACAACAATTACTTGAAAAGCAATATCGAATTGCTAAAGTTAACGGTCCGCTACAAGGTGAAATTTATGAATTGATTTTTAACGAAGATAATGAGAGAGCAAATTCACTATTTTCATCCATTGCCCTACCTACGATGAATAAACACCTAGATAGTATCAATGATATGGTTAGCTACCAATTTAAATTAACAGACAATATAATTGGACGTTCTGAAAAAGAAATTTTCACTACTCTATCCTCTATCAAGATACTCAACATCATGAGTATTATTATTAGTATCTTTTTAGCATTGTTTGTCTTAAAAAAGAAAAAAGAAGGGGACTTAAAGTTAGCTTTTTTTGCTAGTTCAGATACTTTAACCAATCTACCTAACCGTCGTCACTTTATTGAGACTGTGGATCATCACATACTTTCAAAACCCAATGAAGTTTTTGCAATAGTCTTTTTTGATATTGATTATTTCAAAAATATTAATGACACTTATGGGCATGAAATTGGTGATGAAGTTTTAATTCACTTTTCAAAAACAATTCAGTCAACCCTGAAAAGTGATGATGTATTATCGCGGTTTGGTGGCGATGAGTTCGTTTTATTATTACGTAGTATAGAGTCGGAAAAGCAGGCTGATTTGTTTATTAGTGAGCTTTCCTCACTCTTGGATACATCCTTTGTCATAAATGATACTGAAGTGTTTATAACCTCTTCTATCGGGGTAAGCATGTTTCAAAATAATGCCAACACTACATCTTCTTTACTTAAAAATGCTGATCTAGCAATGTATGCAGCTAAAGAAGCCGGCAAAAACTGTTATAAGACTTTTTCTAAAGAAAACCATGAAAAGTTCGAAAAAGAAAAAGCGACTTGCCATGCACTGCATACTATTTTAAATAAGGGAAATAAAAACAAAGAACTGTATTTAATGTATCAACCGTTATTAAATATAAACGATAGTAAATTCTCTGATTGTGAAGCGCTAATCAGGTGGACCAACGATGATGGTATAACAACCATGCCTGATGACTTTATCCCGTTAGCAGAAAAAAGTAATCTAATCGAAAAAATTAGTCTTTTTGTTATAGATGAAGCCTGTAAGCAACAAAGTGAATGGCAACGTAATGGGTTAAAAGATGTACGTATCCACATTAATTTATCAGGTAACAAAATCATATTTGAAAAACTATTAAGTCACTTTAAAGCTAATATTGAGTCTAGAGGTTTATACCCGTCATTATTTGGTATTGAGTTGACGGAGAGAACTCTGAACTATATTTCTGATGAGACGATTAGGCAGCTTGACCAACTAAGACGACTGGGAATGAAGATTGCTATAGATGATTTCGGTACTGATTATTCTTCATTAAGCCAATTAAAAAAGCTTCCAATTACCACCTTAAAGATTGATAAAGCTTTTATTTCTGGACTAGATGATGACAAAGATGACCAAGCATTGGTGAAAACAATTATTCAAATGGGTCATTCATTACAGCTTGAAATTGTTGCAGAAGGTGTGGAAACTTATGAGCAATTAAACTTTCTTAAGGAAAACTGCTGTAATACTGCGCAAGGGTATTTCTTCCATCATCCTTTAAAAAGTAAACATATATCCCATTTAAAACTTGTAGCTTAATCATTAGAGGCTTTGCACGAATCAGGTGACGAGTAAAAATGACTAAAATTTCACTGCTTTTCGTTGGAATACTTGCTAATAACTCGTTATTCGCTTCATTTCCGCCTGAATTAGTAAAATATTAGCCTATTTTACTTTCGCCACTGACCGTGCAAAGGTCTCTATTAATAGCTTTACAAATAACAGATTTATCCAAGGTATTGTTAATATTGTTGCCGTATAAGAAAAGGGATGTTTTATTACCACATGAAAGAGACAGAGTTTCGTTTTAATCATCGACGTAATAGTCTTTATTTGGCCATACTAAATTTTCTCAGTAAGGAGCCAATCTAACCTCTTAACTTCCTAAGACCCTTATGTATTTAATCAATATTCACACGGCAGCCCAACCTATCTTTCCTGTCCTCCGTGGTAAATATTTTATATCAAATAAAATTAGAGTATGCTTCAGTTAATATACTTTGAGACAATAAACAATGTCAGTACAAGCACCCATCATTCCAACTTTTGATACCCCCGTAACGGCACAGATTGAAGGTCTGCGTCCGCACTATTCGGCAGAAGAAAAAGAAGCCGTTAAAAATGAAATCAAAAAACTGTTGATAGAACAAGATGCGGTACTGGTCGCGCACTATTATGTAGACCAAGAATTGCAGGAGCTGGCAGAAGAAACGGGCGGGTATATTTCTGACTCACTCGACATGGCTAAGTTTGGTAAAGAACATCCTGCCAAAACATTGATTGTTGCGGGCGTTCGTTTTATGGGCGAAACCTCAAAAATTCTTAGCCCCGAAAAACGTGTCTTAATGCCGACTTTAGAGGCGGAATGTTCGCTTGATTTAAGTTGTCCGATTGAAGACTTTGCACCCTTTTGTGATGCACACCCCGACCATACCGTAGTTGTTTATGCTAATACCAGCGCTGACGTTAAGGCGCGGGCTGACTATGTTGTCACCTCTGGTATTGCGCTTGATTTAGTTACATGGCTGGGCAAACAAGGCAAAAAAATATTATGGGCGCCAGACAGACACTTGGGTAGTTATATTCAAAAAGTATCGGGTGTCGAAATGGTGCGGTGGCAAGGTGATTGCATCGTGCATGATGAATTTAAAACCCGCTCACTGGGTAAGCTCATTGAAGAAAACCCCAATGCGGCGGTACTGGTTCACCCTGAATCTCCTGAAGAAATTATTGCACTGGCAGATGTTGTTGGCTCAACCACACAAATCATTAATGCGGCTAAAGAGTTACCTAATAAAAAGTTCATTGTCGCTACTGACAACGGCATCTTCTATAAAATGAAACAAGAAGCACCGGGTAAAGAATTTATCGAAGCGCCCACTCATGGCGAGGGTGCGACCTGTACCAGTTGCGCGCATTGCCCGTGGATGGCAATGAACGGTTTGCACAATTTATTAGAAGTTTTAAAAACGGGTGATAATGAAATTTTCGTAGATGAAAAAGTGCGGGTTAAGGCGCTTAAATCTACGCAGCGTATGTTGGATTTTGCCAAAGATTTATCGAGTAGAAAAATTTCTGCCTGAGAAAACGGATCATCATTTTATAGAAGTGTATCTGTTAAGGCTTTATTAAGCAGTAAACCTATAAAATAGAGTTATATATAAAAAATAAAAATAAGGATACTTATGTATTTAACTCTATCTTTGCTTGCTGCAGTTATCGTGACTGTACTGGTCGTTAGTAAAATCGCAAAAATGCTTCTTGCCAAACGTTTTCAGCTGGAATGGATTGTATTAGCATCAGTTGTTAGTGCTGTTATTGCGGTAGTAACTTATGTCGGACTTAATCTTTTTGTAGTAGGTCTTGAGCCCATGGTAATGCTGGGTATTACTTTTGGTGCGATGTTGCTTATCTCTAGCGCTGCATTTAAATATATTAACCAAATGGGCTGGGGTGCAGCCATCGCAACCAACGTTGCTAATGTGGTTATTATCCTTGCAACATCTGTTGCCGCTATTGTTTTAAATGGTGAGTCCTTGACCAAAACAATTAGCTCGCTAACGGATAGTGCAAAAAATAACACGGC
The DNA here is from genome assembly GCA_036479895.1 of Cocleimonas sp. Lineage (GTDB taxonomy): Bacteria > Pseudomonadota > Gammaproteobacteria > Thiotrichales > Thiotrichaceae > Cocleimonas. The sequence goes on from JAZGFW010000087.1 coordinate 7,077, forward strand.
TATGGTTGGTTCTATGGTCAATGATAACGGTATAGCTAATATTGCTACTCCTGTTGAAAGTCCTGAAATGAACCTTCCTGAAGAAGTTTTAGACGATGATGGTATTGAGCCAATGGTTACAGAGCTTGATCTTTTACCAAAAGGAACAATTAAAGCGTTAGAAAAAAATAAAAAACGTGTTTATGTTGAGCCTAAATTCCACGTTATTAGTATCGATAGTATTCGCTCTCTTGTAGGTAAATCACTACGGGTTCATAAGAAAAACGGCAGCACAATTATTGGTTATTTACAAAGTGTTGATGGTAATGATGCTGTGCTTAATCAACGTATAAGTGGGGGTACAGCAATAACACCTATTTCATTTTCTTCAATTAAAAAATTAGAAGTATATAGATAACCATAGCTTAAGAGCACCTTGCAGTATCTCGTGCATAAGCTTCAGTAAGTTTTTATACATGCTTTAATGTGGCTTATTAATGCTCAATTCGATTGACATACCAATTGGTATGTATAGTATGATGTTATGAATTCATTTACAAAAATATTATTAACACTTCTGCTTCCAGTAGGGCTAATTAGCTTTTCAAACTCTTTGGCAGAAAGCGGGTTACTCAGCGTTAGCGTCAAGCCATTAGCTGATCTATTAATCAATGCCGAGAATAATGCACCTGCCAATATCATCAGTTTAAATCATTCTACTATTAGTGCCGAAATTACGGGTAGAGCTTTAATGATTGAGGGCGAGACAGGCGATAATATAAAAAAAGGAAAGCGGTTAGTCACATTGGATTGCCGTAGTTATTTACTCGCAAAAAAACAAGCTGAAGCGGGACTTCAGGTTGCAAAGACACAGTTAAACTATTCAAATAAACAATACAAACGTAATCAAAACTTGCTTGCTAAAGGTATTATTCCTCGCGAGATATTTGAAAAAGCAGAAGCAGGTAAGCTAACTGCTTTAGCAGATATTCAACTAAAAAAAGCATCTATCGAAACTACCTCACTCGCAATAGATCGCTGTCAAATCAGAGCGCCATTTTCGGGGCAAATCACCAAACGATTAGTACAACAAGGTCAATTAGTCACAGCAGGTACACCGTTGTATCAGATCATACAAAGCAATAAGCTTGAAATAAAAACCAATTTATCTCCTGCGCAAGTTTCGATGCTGGGTGATTCACCTGTGCTAGAGTTTGTTGTTGGTGATAAGCACTTCAAAACAGCGGTACGCAGTATTATTCAAACTATTGATGAAATGACCCGCACTCAAGAAGTTCGGCTTTCATTACCTAAAGGCGCCAAGGTGTCAGCAGGTCAATCAGGGCGAATTACATGGAGCAGTAAAGAGCAATTATTACCTGCAGAATATGTCCTGAGACGGGGTAATCAACTCGGCGTTATGATTGCAGAAAATATTGTAGAAGGTTTAGGTCAAGCAAAGTTTTATCCCTTATCAGACGCAAAAGAGGGACAAGCGACAAAAATCACATTGCCTGAGACTAGCGCAGTAATTACTATAAATCGCTACCGCGTAGCAGATGGTCAGCAGATTAAAGTACAGCAATAACGGCAAATAGATATGTATTCTCGTCTAATACAAAATAACGTACTTGCAAACCTCACTTTCATTTTAGTTTTGGTTGCAGGTTTTATGGCGTATCAGGCGATGCCCCGTCAGCAAGACCCAACGATCAACTTTAACTGGATTGTTGTTGCTACAGGTTTTCCTGGCGCATCCGCAGAAGATGTGGAAAAGCGCATTACCGATCCACTAGAAGATGTTATCAACGGTACGGCAGATATGATGTTTGTATCGAGTAATAGCCGTGAAAGTTCTTCCACGATTTTGGTGCGCTTTAATGATTTACCAGAAAATATCTATGATAAACGACTAAGCGATTTAAGACGAAAGTTACAAAGTGCAGAGTCACTCCTACCCAAAGAAGCAACAGATACTAAAATATTGGAGATCACAACAGGCAATGCCTTCCCTGCCGCCATGATTTCTGTTGTTTCAAATGCTGATGATGAAAATCTACGCCAACAAGCCAAGATAGCTAAAGAAGCGATTGAGCAAATTTCTGGAGTAGACCGTGTTGACTCGGTTGCCTTAGATGATCCTGAATTACAAATTAGTTTTATTCCTCAAGCCTTAGAATCCTTAGGTTTATCACCGGGGCAATTATCTGATTCTATTAAGTTGTGGTTTCAGGATATTTCGGCAGGAACAATCGATATTGGTGGGCAAAGCTGGCTGGTGCGTATCGCAGGTAAAGACAGTGACCCCGCCGCCGTGGCGCAATTACCAATACCCGGTTTAGCGGGTGAAGTGCCGTTATCACGTGTTGCTAATATTCATAGAGCGCGCAAAAAAGCGTCACAAGAAGTGCGTGTTGATGGTAAACCAGCCGTGTTGTTATCGGTATTAAAACAAGACAGTACCAATGTGATTCAACTGGTAGAACGTTTAAATAAATACGTTGAAAAACAAAATGAGGTTACCCAAAGCAAAGGCATTGAAATCAAAATGCTAGATGACCAAACGCTACCTACAACCAGCGCAATTAACATTATGCAAAATAATGCGTTGATAGGTTTGTTGCTTGTGCTTGCGGTTGCGTGGTTCTTTTTGGGTACACATATTTCATTATTAACCACGATTGGTATTCCTTTTATTTTGGCGGCTACCTTCTTGATTTTGTCTGCAACGGGTGAAACGCTTAACATCATGGTTTTGCTGGGCATTATCATTGTATTAGGGATGTTAGTTGATGATGCCGTAGTGGTGGTCGAAGCGATTTACTACCGATTACAACGTGGCATGGAATCGATGCAAGCCGTGCGTGAAGCAATGAGTGAGGTTGCCAAACCTGTAACCACCGCTGTTTTAACCACCATTGCTGCCTTTTTACCTTTGACTCTTGTACCCGGAATATTAGGCAAGTTTATGCAAGTGGTACCGATAGTGGTGACCTTGGCGTTGGCACTTAGTTTGGTTGAAGCTTTCTGGATGTTGCCCTCGCACGTATATGGCGCAAACTTAGACTTTAGTAAAAAATCACGCATTCAACGCTGGCGAGAATCCTTTATTCACTGGATACAGTTAAAATATTCTAAGCTTTTAATCAAAGCATTACGCTGGCCCAAGCTTACTTTGCTCACAGTATTCTTGGCGTTTGTAACAGCGGTTGGCGCATTAGGGGCGGGCATGGTTAAGGTCGACTTTTTTGCTTCCGATCAGTTACGCATTTTTTACGTTAATGTTTCAATGCCTCCTTCAACGCCATTGGATAAAACGTTAGAAACGACGTTAGATGTAGAAAAAGTTATAAAGAAATATTTAAAAGAAAAGGATGCTCGCGCAGTCGCATCCTATACAGGCGTGATGTTTACTGAAACAGAACAGTTGTTTGGCGACCAGTACGGTCAAATCGTTGTTAGCCTATTACCAATGGAAGAAGGCGCGCGTGATGTGACAGAAATTATTGATGAAATGCACGATGATGTAGTGAATGTTATTGGTACAAGCAATATTTCATTCCTACCGTTGGCTGGTGGACCACCCGTAAGCAAACCAATTAGCGTAAAAATACGCGGCGATAATTACAAAAGCATTGAAAAAGCACGCGATGCGTTGACTGAGATTTTATCAGGAATCAAAGGTATCAAAGATGTTGCTGATGATGCCCATGCAGGTCGTATGGAGTTGACGCTTAAAATGAACCACGATGCAATCCGTCGCGCTGGCGTAAGTCCGATGAACATTACCCGCACGATTCGTTTATTGGTTGATGGAGAAGTTGTCGCCGAGATGCAAGACCAAGGTGAAAAGCTACAGATTCGCGTCAAAGCAGAAAATAGTAACGCACAGGATATTGGCGAGATTCTTAATTTTAGAATGCCTGTCACAATAAATGGCGTGACATCCAGTATTCCACTGAGTCAATTAATGACGCAGGAGCGTAAAGTCTCACTCGGTAATATCCGCCATTATAACTTCCGCCGTGCAATAACGCTCGAAGCCAATATTGAGCAGTTAAAGGAAAAAGAAGACTTTATGGCGTGTCGCTTGCGCCCTGCTATTTATGATGAAGAGCGAGATTTTTCACAATGCCAACTCGATACGGTTACAGCCAATAAAATGATGCTAGAAGGCTGGGATAAAGTGAAAAGCCAGCACCCCAATATAGATTTAGATTTCACCGGTCAGTTGGATGACATTCAAAAAAGTATCCAGTCCTTAGTGCAACTGATGCTCTTTGGCGTAGGTATCATGTATCTGATACTTGGTACACAATTTAAAAGCTATTTCCAACCGATGATTATTTTAACCACGGTGCCGCTGGCATTTACAGGTGTAATTTTAGGCTTACTAGTTACCCAAAACCCACTTAGCCTATACACCCTTTACGGCATTGTTGCGCTCACAGGTATTGCGGTAAATGCTGCGATTGTACTTATCTCAGCCGCCAATGACCGAATACAAGCAGGCATGAGTGTTGTACACGCTATTATTTATGCATCCCGCCGCCGTGTTATCCCTATTATGATTACGACCCTAACGACCATTGCAGGCTTGTTTTCATTAGCCACAGGATTAGGTGGGCACTCACTTATCTGGGGGCCAGTAGCCACAGCAATTGTTTGGGGTGTAGGTTTCTCATCGTTACTCACCTTATTTGCTATCCCCACGATTTATCTGGCGGGTATGCGTCGTAAGGAAAAGAAGGCCTTAAAGAAGCTAGAAAAATCTGCAGTATTGCTTAGTGATAAGGTGTAGAGAGCACTGAATTTTAGATAAATATGACTACTAAGAATATGGCATTGATAAGCTACTCACTGCTACAAACTATTATGAAGCCTACAAAGTTCAACAGTTACAGGGCAATAGTTTATCTGCCTTTCAGTCGTTTTATCTAGCAACGTTGGGTGGCGCTAAAGTATTGGATTTAGATAATAAAATTGGCAATTTTGAAACCACTAAGGAAGCCGATTTTTTGTCGTTTTAGTTTATCATGCAACATCTCTATTACAATTTAAAATTGAGCAATGTAAAACACTAGAAGAACGCTTGTTTTCATTGCTAATGCTTGGGGATGATTCTGCGATTAAACACCTATATTATGGGTTTAAAGCAATGAAATGGATTTTCTCGCTTTTATGTTCTATTAGAAGTAGACAGTTGTTATTAAAAGGGAATTAAATGACGCAAGCACCAGAATATTTGATAGAACTTA
>JAZGFW010000088.1:0-5016 GCA_036479895.1 Cocleimonas sp.
GCGTTATCAAATTCAGCCAATTTTGCTTTTAATGCTGCATTCTCATCACTACGTGCTTTATAAGCACTTTGCAAGGCGGTTAACTGCGTTGCAGATTGACCGAGTGCTGTGAGCTTTCTTGCTTGAGAACCCGCATTCGCTTCCAAACTACCCATCTTTGTTTTAAATGATTTATTGGCATTATCAGACGCTGCCAATTTTTCTTTTAAAGCACCTGCATTTGTTTCTAATGATCTTATTTTTTCTTGTAATAATTTGTTTTTATTATCAAGGTCAACAATCAATTTGGACTGCTCACTAGAAGAGTCACCTTGTGTTTTGAGCTGAGATTGTAGTTTTATTTTTGCTTCTTCTATTGTTTTAAGCTCTGTTGCAAAACCTGTGATTTTATCAGAGTTTGCATTCTTGTCTTTTGAAAGGCTCTCAATAATAGAACGGCTATCCGCAAGTTGGTTTTGCACATCTGACAATGATTGTTGCATACCATTAATTTTCTTTCTAGATGCTGCAGAAGCGTTGTCATAATGTTGTTGTAACTTAACTAGCTCATTTTTTGCGCTCTTATCACAATTAACAGGAGCCACTGGAGCAGGAGTTGGCATTGAAAATAACATCGGTGCTTGAGGCGCTGGCACATTATAAAAAGGGCTTGGTGGGGGTACGGGTAAAGGTGTATTAGCACCGTTACCACTATTCATCATGGGCATTTGTGGTACTGGCATAGCAAATTGATTTGGCATACCTATCACATTCATATTATTAACGACACCTTCTGGAACGGGAATACAATCCGCCCAAAGTACTGGTGCTCTAGTATCCCAGACAGGAGGGGTTGGCGGTGCTTGCATACCAAAATTATTAAAAAACGGAGGTGCTTCAGCAGCTGCTTGTTGGGCAATGAGTAATAAAATCGTACTGGCAAGTAAAGTCTTTAACGGTTTGTTCATTAAAATTTCTCCAAAAATATAAATTATTAGCCTTTACCACCCATCATAAAATCTCGGCGTGCGGCAGCAATCGTGATTGTAAAACCAGCAATAACATCAATAAATGACATTACTGCTAAAAATAAAAATGTTGAGTTACTTTTATCACCTACTGTCCATGGATAAATCATCCATGCAACTAAGAAACCAACAAATGTAATTGTCGATAATGTATGGTCAACTATAGAAATACTGGTTGTCCTCGTGGACTTAAATATTTCAATATATAACGTAAACAAACCTACTAAAACTACAATATCTCCCCATGTAGGCTTCCAACTAGCCCCTGAGGGTAACCCAAAATGATGGATTACATAATTCAGCTTATCAGGAAAGATTCCCAACTGATGCAAGCCCCAAAATCCCACGAGTAAAACAGAGAATAAAGGAATAAATTTAAAAATAGCCATGCTATAACCAATGATTATTGATACACCCATTCTATGGGTGTTGTTGGCATCAAGCAAATTTTTACATCATTACGATCAGACTTTCTGATAAACATCTCCTAATAGCTTTGATTATAACGATTTTTTTGTTTCATTCAGTAAATGGGTCAAAATTTAAACTATAGCCATTCACAAGTTTATTCTTAACAGTTAAAAGTCACGGTCATAATACTGTCTTTATAACGTTTTTATAGCTCATTAAATAAATACATACGGCTCAAGCAAAAAATCAATTCGGTATTTTTTTAATGATGAGCTGTATAGCTTGTAGCGTAATTCTGATGAGCGGGTTATTACCCTAATAAGTCATCAGAGATAATTCATCACAACTCTAAATCATTTAGACCTCAGTATTTAGCCAAGGATAAAACTTAATACTAAAACTAATAGCAGAGAAACAGTGATGGAAAACAACAAAGCAACCTATAAATGGACTTACTTACCTATTGTATTCAGCTCAGTGGCCATTCTAGCAACGCAAGTAAGCGCAACACCTAATGCAAGCCAACAATATCAGAATGCCAAACAAGTTAGTCGACTCAATCACAATTATGTGGGTGGAAACACCCAAACTGGTTTTGGGGTAACTGATAACGGGCAGGTAAGTATTGACCTTAACCAAGTTTTATTAGAATCAGTCAATAGTAGTACTAGTGCAGGTTTATGGGGTGAGTTTGACCTTAAAGGTGATGATAAGGGTATCCAAGGTCGTGGTGCGCAGTTAAATCATAACTGGGTTTCACGTGATGCTGCTGGTCGTGCGATACGGGTAAATAAGCTAACAGGTGCTTATGATCGTGATAAGGCAGGGCATGACAAAGCCACTATCGGCTATGGTCAAGAAATTGAAAGCATCTTCTGGGAAGGTCATGTTAGCAAGGGTCTCTCTGATAAAATTAAATCTACAACACTAGATGACGGCACAACTATTTCAAATAAAAGCTACGACTATGGTGTGGGTGGTAGCTTAGGTACTTTTTTACCTAATTCTAACTTACGCGTTCGTGCTGGGCTAGATCATGAGTGGGGCGATGAAATTGCTGCAGGCGAAGACAAAGCAAAAAACACAACCTTATCAGCAGGCATTGAAAAGTTCTTTCAAGATACCCCCCATAGTTTAGGTTTAGATGTTGCCGCATCTAAGAAAAGTGGTGGCTATGGTACGGAAGACGAAGACACAAATGTCAGCGGAAAGCTCAGCTACCGTTATGATTTTGGTGGTGCCAGTATTTATCAGCCCGACAAACGTTACCGACGTGTACGTATCGAAATTCCGGGTCAAGCAACGCCCCCTCGTTATGCGCAAAAGACACAATACAAGCGTGTAACAACGTATAAGTCTGTGCCAACTTATACAAAGAGAACCGTAAATAAGCCTTATAAGCAATTATTAAAAACGACCATGGAACTTGAAGGTCAAACATTCTTTAAATTAAACAGCGCAAAACTTATCCCTTCTGCACAAGACCGATTAACGCAAATTGCTTCACAGATTCGTAAAAACGGTTATAAAGGCTCAATTCGTATCACGGGTAATACCTGTGGCCTTGGCGATCCTGTTTATGACCAACGCTTATCAGAAAAACGCGCTAATGCCGTTCGACGTTTCTTAATGGATAACGGCTTTGATGCGAATCATTTAGTTGCTCGTGGATTAGGTAAGGGACACCCTAAATACCCAAATACACCCGACCAAGGTTTTAAGAATCGTCGTGTAGATATTGAGTATGTAACGGAATCAAACTCCTACAAAACAGCCTATAAAACAGAGCAACAAACTGTTCGTACAGGTACACGTCAAGTAGCTACAGGGTTTAAGAATGTTGCTATAGGTACCAAAAACGTGATGATTGATTCTGGTAAAGCAGGTGCCCCACGTGTCATATGGAAAACAGAAATTATTCCAATGGCTCCTGCATGGATTAAACGCGCATTGCACAATAATATCAGGCACAACACCGGAATTAATACTTATGCAACAGCAGAATCCAGCCCGATAGATCCAACAAAAACGCCACCAAAAGCGGTAGCTGATTCTAGAATTGAGAGCTGTGATGTTGGCCCTATGGTCATTGATGTACTTGCCAATGATAATGACCCTGATGGTGATAACGGAGAAATGCGTATCACAAATATTCTTAGTAACCCAGCCTATGGCGAATCGATTATAAACTCCGATGGTAAGACTATTACCTATATACCGAACGGAACAGGCTGCGGACTCACAGATACCTTTACTTATCAAATCACCGATGAAACTGGTGAGACAGCAAAAGCTAATGTTAGCATTGAGCTTGGTGATTCTAACGGCGACGATAACCAAGGTACTTCAGAGAATCAACCTCCGATAGCCAGCAATGACAGTACTTCAACGGCCTGTAGTGCAGTCAGTATAAATGTACTTGAAAATGACTATGACCCTGATGAAGACACACTCAGTATTATTGGAATAAGTGGAACCAGCCTAGGTACAGCAGTGATTGATGGCAACACGATTGTCTATACACCATCCATTTCTTGTGGACAGCTTGAAGCAGGGACAGACACCTTCAGCTATGAAATATCTGATGGAGAAGGTCACACTGACACTGCCAACGTAAGTGTTGAAGTAACTGGGAAATGTAACATAGGTTGTACCGCTGCAAATCCTGATTACACATCAACCTTTGAAGGTGATGCCGTTATGATCGATGTGCTAGACAATGATGAAAGCCAAACAGGCGTAACCATTACATCGGTTGACACACCTAAAAACGGGTCAGCAGTGATTGTAGGTGATGAGATACGCTACACGCCTAACACTGGCTTTACAGGTCAAGATAGCTTCTGGTACGATGTAACAGATGACAATGGTTACAAAGTTGCTGCCGAAGTATTCGTCACCGTAGAGGCTAACGATGTCGCTGGCTGTACAGGAGCCACTTGTTTCTAAGTTAAAAGGATAGCTTTAGGTCAAGGATGACCGTAAAAGCCACAGCTTGCTGTGGCTTTTTTATTGCCTTTTTTTATTACGCTCATAATAATGATAGCGCTTAGAATAATTAGAGACATTGGAAGATTTTTGCTATGGTTGTAAATTGCTCTCACTGACTCAAATGCAATACTATGGCAGATAACTCAAACACCACCACAGCCCCGAAAAAAAGACGCTGGCTTCGCTTTTTTTTCGAGATTTTAATTATTGTAGCGCTCGTCTTTGGCATAAGAGCATGGCAACAAAAAGATATGGTTAGCGGTATAGCGCCTCCCTTTCAAAGTGTTTTGTTAGACGGTAAAACCATTAATTTAGAAGATTATCGTGGCAAACCTCTGCTCCTTCACTTTTGGGCTGAATGGTGCCCTTTTTGTAAGCTTGAAGAAGGTACAATCACTGACCTACAAGACGACTGGCAAGTACTTACCGTTGCCTATCAATCTGGCGATAAGACTGAGGTCATCAAGCATATGCAAACACAAGAGATTGAAAGCTGGCCCACTGTTATTGACGAAGACAGTCGTCTTGCGGACTCTTATGGCGTCAAAGGTGTACCCACAAGCCTAATTATTGATGGCAATGGCAATATTCGTTTTGCCGAAGTTGG
>JAZGFW010000089.1:0-2849 GCA_036479895.1 Cocleimonas sp.
TCTTCTGAGAAACGCGAAAGATGCATCATGATTAATGCGGCAGCAGAGACAAACTCAATGGCAAAGTCTCGGTCACTAACGCTATCTAATGAATTATTGGATGCACGATCAAAGCCTAATAACTCAGCCGTGTAGGCACGGTCAATAGGGTAGGTTGTGCCCGCTAAGGCAGCAGCGCCTAGCGGTAGAATATTCACGCGCGTACGACAGTCTTGCAGACGTTCAACATCACGTACTAACATTTCATACCATGCCATCATGTGATGCCCAAAGGTGATGGGCTGGGCGACTTGTAAATGGGTAAAGCCTGGCAGTATTGTTTCTGCCTCACGCTCGGCTAAATCTAACAAACCAACTTGTAGTCGCTTTAGTTCGCTAGAAACTAAATCAATTTGCTCGCGTAACCACAGGCGAATATCCGTTGCTACTTGGTCATTACGTGAGCGACCTGTGTGTAGCTTTTTACCCGTGATGCCAATTTTATCGGTCAGGCGCGCTTCGATATTCATGTGAATATCTTCTAGCTTGATTGACCATTCAAAATTGCCTGATTCAATGTCCGTAATAATCTCATCCAAGCCTTTGTGAATATCGTCGACTTCTTGCTGATTAAGAATCCCGACTTTCTGTAGCATTTTGGCGTGCGCTTTTGAGCCAGCAATATCATGCTTGTATAAACGTTTGTCGAAGTTAATGGATGCGGTAAAGGCTTCTACAAAGGCATCGGTTGATTCGGTAAAACGTCCACCCCATAGTTTATCGGCTTCGTTTGGATTATTTTCAATGTTAGACATGCTTGTTCAGTTTCCAGAAAGTAAAAGGTATCTATAATGCGATGAGCGTTGTAACTTTAATGATAAAAGTTATCAACGGAATAATAATAACAAGACCAGCGGATATAAGTTTCTGCTTATTAAATGCATCATGAATGCATTATAAGCATTATTGAAACGGGTTGAATATAAAAATGAGGCCTTTATAAAAGATCTCAGATAATAAAAATAATGATGATGACTGATACTTCTAACAATACAGCAGGGTTTTTACCCGAAATTTGTACACCCCATGCAATCTTGCGCGTGATGATGGGTGCGCAGGTTTTAGCCGTTGTGCTGGCATTGACTAGCGCATCGGAGACTTATCTTGCCTCTTTTCTTAAGGTTGGCTTAACGTCGTTATTTGTACAATGGGTGGCTTTAAGTACGGTGTTAGCAGTTTGCTTACTCTCGGATAAAATCAAAAAGCTCAGCGTTTTTCATACTGCCGCCGTTATTAGTGGCTTAGCGGTAATGCTTACGGTTGGCGCATCAGTCGTTTCAATTATGGCTGACAGCTATCAAAAAGTAGGTGTGATGTATTACTGGGATTCCCCCTTTATTTTAAGAAATGCCTTTATTGCGCTGGTATTAATTTTGATGGTGTTGCATTACTTTCATCTACTTCATCAAAAAACAGCATTAACTCATGCTGATACAGGCGCAAAATATGATGCGCTGCAATCACGTATGCGCCCACACTTTTTATTCAACAGTTTAAATACCATTGCTCAGTTGATCCATGTTGATCAAAACAAAGCAGAAGATGCGCTACTCGATTTAGCCGATATTTTTAGAACAACACTAGACACACGTAACCGTATTTCATTAGGTGAAGAGCTTGATGTAACTTTGCGCTACCTACGTATGGAAGCTTTACGTTTAGGCAAGCGCCGATTAAATATCGTCTGGGATATGGATAAGAAGACCTTACCCTTTAATATGGAAATCCCTCCTTTACTACTTCAACCACTGGTTGAAAACGCAATTTACCACGGCATTCAGCCTTGTAAAGATGGTGGAACACTCGGCATCAGTTTATATGATGCAGGGCAAAGATTAGATGTAGTTGTATCTAATCCAGTTCCGCCAGATAACACAACTAAGCATTCAAAGGGTAATCACATCGCCCAAGAGAATTTAAAAAATAGACTGAGGCTTGCTTACGGTGATCGAGCTAATTTAAAAATAACAAAATCTGAGCACCAATACCGCGTCTCATTTTCAATTCCTAAGGAGCAATAACAATGACAATGAATATTCTAGTCGTCGACGATGAAGAACTTGCACGTCAACGCATACACAGTTTGTTGGGAGACAATTCTGAATACACAATTTGTGCAGAGGCCGAAAACGGGGCCGAAGCATTAATGATGGTAGAGCGCCATCAGCCTGATTTGATACTACTTGATATATCTATGCCAGTAATGGACGGCCTAGAAGTAGCTAAACATCTTGCAGGCATGCCAAATCCACCAGCCGTAATCTTCACTACTGCATACGGGGAGTATGCGCTTGAAGCCTTTTCAACCAAAGCAACAGGGTACCTTATGAAACCAATTAGACAAGAACAACTATTAAAAAGTCTACAACAAGCACGCTCACTTAACCGCGCACAGCGCACTGGCGTTGATGCTGGCGAAGAAGTAGGCGCAGGCCGTAAACACATTTGCGCACGTATGCGTGGCAACTTAGAACTCATCCCAATTGAAGATGTTTTCTACTTCCAAGCAGACCAAAAGTACGTGACGGTACGTCACAAGAAAGGTGAGGTGATTATTGAAGAGTCACTTAAGTCACTTGAGACGGATTTGTCAGATAAGTTTATTCGTATTCACCGTAATGCGTTAGTAGCAAAGAGCCGTATTTCTGGCTTGGCTAAAACTAATATCGGTCGTGTAAAAGTGAAAATTGATAACATTGAAGATCAGCTAGAAGTTAGCCGTCGTCATGTGGCAGAGATACGCCGCTTCGTACGTAATCGCTAAATACTTAACTTCGTTAAGCTTGTTAAAATTGCCTGTAGCTTCCCCG
>JAZGFW010000090.1:0-10113 GCA_036479895.1 Cocleimonas sp.
TTGAACATAAATAGAAACCAATTATCATACAACCATGCCTAATAAAAAAGAACACCCTTTTAAAAATCACAAACTGCCCCTTTCCATGCGCTTATATTTTACCAGCATGACAGTACTTTTCAAAGTGCTTGGCCTTGTCTCACCTTCATTATCAGGGAGTCTTGCGCTACGTTTATTTATGACACCCACTCGATTTGGCACACCGCGAAAAGAAAAGGCGTTGGAAGATTCCTCCGCCCAAAAATTCATTACTGTTGGCGATAGAAAGATATCAGTACGTACTTGGGGTGAAGGCAAGGAAGATGCACCAACGATTTTGCTCTCTCATGGCTGGGGTGGGCGCTGTACACAGTTTCATGCGTTTATTAATCCCTTGGTAGCAGCAGGTTATCGCGTGGTAGGGTTTGATGTGCCTGGGCACGGCGCATCGGAAGGTAAACACACCAACATGATGGACGTTGCCTTTGTAATTTCTGAAATTGCCAAACGAGAAAAACCCTTTGAAGCTATTTTAGGTCATTCATTTGGTACAGGCACTGCGTTGTTATCGATTGATAAATACAAGGTAAAAACCAAAAAAGTCATTTTGATTGCTTGTTTTCCTGATGTGATTTGGATTACTAATTTATTTGGTGAAGTGTTTGATCTAAGCAAATCAACACTAGAAGCAATGCGGAACGTTGCGACAAAAAAGTTTAAAAGCACCTACAATATTGCATGGACATGGCAAGATATTGCACCATTAGAAACCATCAAAAGTGTTGAGGGTAAAATTTTATTAATTCACGATGAGAAAGATCACGAAGTCCCTTATGAACAAGGCAGGCAACTACAAGCCGTTGTACCTGATGCTCAGGTTATGACAACCTTAGGTTTCGGTCATCGTAAAATATTAATGAATAAAAAAGTGGTAGAGGCTGTTATTGGATTTATTCAAAAATAAAATATTGTTATTGGAATAAACTTTCACAAACCTTGGGAAGAAGGGCTAGTAAATAGTAGTTATCAAGACTTCTTTATTGCTAACTGTACACACAATCCAGCAACCAACCCCCAAAATGCGGACCCGACTCCTAAAAAAACTAGCCCAGAACTCGTAACAAGAAATGTAATTAAGGCTGCTTCTCTGTATTGATGCTTCTCCAAAGACTGTGATAAACAATTACCCAATGTACCTAACAAAGCAAGACCTGCTAAAGACAAGACTAAAGCTTTAGGACTAATTGAAAATAGTGCAACAATTGTTGCACCAAAAAGTGCAGCCAGTAAATAAAATACACCTCCACTCACTGCTGCCAAGTAACGTGTCTTACGGTTTTTATCCGCATCTTCTCCCATGCAAATAGCTGCTGTAATTGCCGCAAGATTAAACGCAAATCCTCCAAATGGAGCTAACAATAATGTAGTTATGCCAGTAGTAGTGATGATAGGAGATAAAGAAGGTGTAAAACCTGATGATTTCATGACAGCAATGCCTGGCATATTCTGCGATGTCATGGTTACTACAAATAATGGGATAGCAATACTAAGAATCGAAGTAATAGTAAAACTAGGTGCGGTATAGACAAAACTTGCTAACTTCAATTCAACTGCTTCTGATTTAAATAAGCCTAATTTCCATGAGAGAAAGACACCGATAATAAGTACTAGGGGAATTGCATAAATTGAAAAGTAGCGTTTACCGATTATATAAGTGCCACACATTGACGCAACTAGTACGAACTCCTGCTGTAAATTAGTAAATATTTCTAAACAAAATGGAAGCAACACACCAGCAAGCATTGCAGCAGCTATTGCAGGAGGGATAACCTTGCTTAAACGTTCAAAGCTTCCTGTTAATCCACTCAGTGTAATTAATACTCCACTTAGTAAAAAAGCACCTACTGCCTCACTCATCGGAACATTAACTAAAGAGGTGGCTAGCATTGCTGCACCAGGTGTAGACCAAGCTATTAATACAGGTGACTTAAAGTATAAAGAAAGACCAATACTAGATAAGCCCATACCTAAGCCTAATGCAAGCAACCAAGAGTTTATCAATTCAGACCCTGCTCCTGCAGCAGTTGCAGCCTGAAAAATTATTGCAACCGAGCTACTATAGCCTATTAAAATAGCAATAAATCCTGAGCTGACATGGCTAAACTTTAAGGTCATCATTGAATTACTCTTTTATTTTTGTGCGCTATAACGCCCAAACATCATAGTCTTGTGCGTTATACTGCACAAGTATTATTTAACTACTGAAATATTATGATCAAATATAAAATTGGGCATCAGCTAAAAGAAGTTCGTAGTACTACTGGTTGGAGCTTAAGCCGAGCGGCAGATGAAACGGGAGTTAGCAAAGCCATGCTTGGTCAAATTGAGCGTAATGAATCAAGCCCAACAATTGCAACACTCTGGAAAATAGCGACAGGGTTTCATAAACCTCTATCACTTTTTATTGATGGATTATTAATTGAAGATAGCGATGAAAAGGTGCAGAAAAAAACGACTGAGTTCAACCTACAGAAACATGATTTAAAAGCAAAAGTTCTTTTTCCATTTGACCCACGTTTTGGCTTTGAAATGTTCACAATCAAACTGGAACCCTTACAAGTTCACCTATCTGAAGCGCATGATAAAGGGGTTTTCGAACATGTATTGGTCATATCAGGAGAATTAGAAGTAAAACTTAAAGGTGCGTGGAAAAAATTATCAAAAAATGAGGTTTTACGCTTTTCTGCTGATCAGGCACATGGCTATCGCAATACGAGTGACACAATCCCTGTAGAATTTCATAACATGATATTTTATCAATAAAAGATCTCTCACTTTTCATAATCATGAAATCACTAATAGGACAGTATGTCTAATGTCTAAAATTCAACTGACATAAATATTCATGCCTGATTAACCTGTAAACCAGTAGAATACGCACATCTTAAAAAACGTTTATCAACCATGAGAAAAATTGCAATTTTTGTACCTGATTTAGAACTTGGCGGTGGTCAGCGCGTGGCTGTTAATATGGCAGAAATGTTTGCTAAAGCGGGTGATGATGTACAGATCGTAATGATGAGTGATGATGCGTCTCACTTTGATACAAATGTGACTATCGTTAGTTTAAAGTGCCAGAAAAGAGATTCATTTGTTGGCAAACTACGTACTATCTATGACCGAGTTAAGTCTTTTAAGACACTCATAAAAAAAGAACAATATGATGTAATTGTCAGCTTTTTAGAGTCTGCTAATCTTTGTGCGTTTTTAAGTGACCGTAAAAAAAGTATTTTAACTATTCACGGTAATCCAATTATTTTTGAAGGTTTTGATCGTTTGATGCTTCAAAAAGTCTTACGTTTTAGTCCAAACCTTGTAACTGTTTCAGATGGCTTAAAAGATATTTTACAAGATGACTATAGTTTAAAAAATGTGGGGGTTATTAAAAATGCTACCGACCCACAAGAAATTCAATCCAAGGCACTTTTAGAAGTCTTTAGTCATCCACGAAAATTCATGGTAGCCGCTGGACGAATCGCTGATGTTAAACAATTTGACGTAATGATTGATGCTTTTTACCAAAGTAAGGCTAGCCAGAGTGAAGGTTATGACCTTATTATCATTGGTGATGGTGAGGATCGTGAAGCACTTGAAATGAAAACTAAGTTGCACACAGAGACAAATAAATCTAAAGGTCTGGTTCACTTAGTGGGTCAAAAATCGAACCCATTCCCTATTATTGATGCTTCTGAATTTTACCTAATGAGCAGTAAAACAGAGGCCTTTCCAATGGTGTTGCTTGAAGCACTCTCTTTAGGAAAACCCGTTGTAGCCTATGATTGCCCTACCGGTGTAAAAGAAATTTTAGTGGATAATATGAACGGTATATTGGTAGAAAATCAAAACCAAGATGCTTTAGCAGATGCGATTGATAAGATCGTTTATGAGAAAGGGTTACAAGAAAAGCTCGCCAGTAACAGTGTAAAGTCGGTAGAAAATTTCACACCAAGTAATATCAATAAACAGTGGCAAAGCTATTTTGACCAGATGGATGTGAGGAATAAACCATGAGTACGTCACCCATAAAAACAACAGCAACGCCCTTTTCCATTGTTATCCCTTTGTACAATAAAAAAAGCCACATCAAAGACACGCTTGATTCAGTTTTATCACAAGACTACGACAACTATGAAATTGTGGTGGTGAATGATGGCTCACAAGATGGAAGTGAAGAAATTGTAGAAACACTAAGCAAAGAACAACCCGAAGGAAGAATTCGACTTATCAATCAAGAAAATGGTGGTGTATCGGTTGCGCGCAATACTGGCATTAAAAACTCAAAGCACGATATGGTCTGTTTGCTAGATGCTGATGATGAATGGAAGGCGGGTTATCTAAAAGAAATGGATGCTCTGGTACGCGATTTTCCAGGTTATAAAATCTACTCTGTGCGCCATGAAATAAAAGAAGAAGGCGATAAAATCATCTTCCCTGCTGTTGAACTACCGGATGACTTTAGAGGCGTGATTCCAAAGTTTATTCCGCTTTATACCAGCAGTGACGGCATTATTCATTCATCTGCCGTGTGTTTAAACCGTGATTATTGCATTAAGCTAGGTGGCTTTCCCGAAGGACAAAAGCTCGGTGAAGATGTATATGTGTGGTTGCTTTATGGTATGAACACCCAGTTGGTATTTTCTAATAAAGTACTGATGCGTTATTCTCGCGTAACCGAAAACCGCTCCGATGTTCGTGTTGAAAAAATGGATTTACCTTATTATTTCCGGTACTTTTTCCAGAAACTTAAAGAAGATTCTTGCAACCCTAATAATAAGGACTTGCTCGCCTATATGCGTAAAAATGCTTGGCTACACTTGGCGGGATTAAAGCTGGCTGGCAATGGTCATATTGCCAAGCAACACGCCAAACAGTTTTTTCAAAAAGATACAGTGACAGGCACCCCCTCCTATCTCATTGCTTACTTCCCTAACTTCATTCTCAGTGTTATAAAAAAACTAAGGGATACAACAAGAGCCTCTGACTAACCTAGATAAATATGGCAATACATTGTTAAGGTTATGAGAGTTGTTAAGGTTATGAGATTAACGAGAGATGAGCTTACAAGGCATCATCTCCGTTGTTGCGATTATTGTGAAGGGACGACCATTCTCAAAAACACGCCTAGGATATGATGCCTTGTAAACTCACATAATTTACCTAGGTTAGTCAGAGACTCCTTTAAGAAGTTAGTCAATTTCAGTATGATGGAGGTTTACCTTTAAATAAAAGCTCACTCATGATTACACTCTACCAATTTCAAGCCTGCCCTTTTTGTAGCAAAGTACGTGCTTTACTCACTTTTATTAAACAACCCTATGAAGTAGTAGAAGTTACGCCACGTAGCATGAAAGAACTAAAAGGTATTACTGAACATAGAAAAGTACCTGTATTAACCGATGGCGACCAAGTTATTGTTGAATCTGCGACAATTATTGAACATATCAATACGCATTACGCCAAATTACCCATCAATGAGAATGATAAAGAATGGACTGACTGGCTGGATAAAACCTTGGTTCATTACTTGCCACCATTGGTTTACCCTGACTTTAAAACAGCTTATGCGAATATTAAAACAATTAGTCCTACAGGTGGGATAAAAGGACTGATGATTCCTTTTTTTGGCGCGCTTATCATGCCCAAAGTGGCACAAAAAATGAAAGATAAACACAATATTAAAGACCCGCAAGCAGAGTTTTTAACGGCCATTGATCATTGGGTAGATAATGGCTTAAAAGGGCAAGATTTCTTCAATGAAACAGGAGCAAGCTTTGTAGATTGCAGTGTTTTTGGTGTACTTAACTCGGTTGAAAAACTCGGTACGGTAGACCTTGCAAAAAACCATAACCCTGTTTTTTCTGATTGGTATGCGCGTTGCTTACCGTTAATGACTTAAGACTGACATAACTTTTTAAAAAGAAGTTCGCTTTGGGGAAACACACACAAATATCAACGCTTAATTAGAGGACAACTGATCGTCTCTGACTGTTGGATTAAAAAATCCATCTGCCCAATCAGCATCCGCTTCTTCACCTGCTTTATCAATTAAACCAAGGTCAGAGTCATTCCAGCCTTTTACCCCTGTTTTTAGTGACGTTATATTCTCAAAACCCAGTGCCATCATGGTTAAGCCCGCAAGTACACTTCGGTTTCCTGAACGACAAATAACTAATACTGGCTTATTTCTAGCATTTACTAACTCCGGAATCGTCTCTGCATAATCCCATTCACACGCCTGCTCTAAAATACCTCGCGGAACATGTAGGCAATTTTTAATATGCGCACCATCAAACTCATCTGGCTCTCGAATATCAAGGAGTACAGCATCGGGGTTTTTTGCTTGGAAATCTTCCACATCCCATGGGAATATTTCTTTTACACCCTGCGTTAACGCATCTGCAATTAAATCATTAAAGGTTTTAGCCATCAGTTTAAATCTCCATAGAATGGGAAAATTATTATAGTGGTTTTTTTCGCCTTTCATCTATTTATTTAAAACGCCAATCACTCCCTTTGTTTAAGAATTAAGCAAAGGCTGTTCTCTTACTTAAATCCAAATTATGCTTCATACAGTGACCTAGAAATCACGTAAAACCTTTTGAATTATAACTACCCATAAATACCATGATTAAAATTAAAGAAGAACTAAGCCAATTCATGAACCGTAAAGAAACGTTGTTTGACGATACCGGTAACCCCTATTTAGTGCGTTATATTATCTGGGGCAGGAAAAATGCGATTAAACAAAAGTATCACGGAAGAGGACTTTACATCCAGAAGAGAGTTAGCTCTGATAGCTCAAGTGATTTATACGACCACTCTTGGCGCTGGGGGAGAATTATTTTAAAAGGGCAGTTTAATGAAGTATTTCGTCACAAAAGTAGCGAGATCACACGTTCTAGAAAGGTAGGTGTCTTACATGCAGAATTTGTTTTATCGAGTCGATTTTCACATTCAATAGCGCTAATAGATGAAGAACCTGTATGGATGATACTTTGGCATGGTCGTTACAGAAATCAGTGGGGATTTTGGATAGATAATAAAAAAGTACACTGGCGCGAATACTTTGGTATTAAAACGAAGAGTGTTATATAAACTCAACACTATGCCCAGCAAGTGAAAAACACCGACCACAGATGAAAACTGTGCTGTATTAATCACTTGCTAGCTGCCTGCAACGCAAAAAATATAACTTAAAAAATTTACAACACTCGCTTTGGTGGCATCGTTTTTGGCGTTTTCTTAACACCATGTTCTACTGCCATAACCGCTGCGGTAATGCGTGAACTAATATTTAGTTTTCTTAAAATCGCTTTTACATGCAGTTTTACCGTACCGTCTGAGATACCTAAATTACGCGCAATCACCTTATTGCTCTGACCTTCAGCTAAGAGCGTTAGTATTTCAAACTCACGCGGTGTTAATACTGCAAAAGGGTCTTCCTTTTCTTCTTTGGGTTGTGCCTCTGCCTGCACTGCACTAGCAAGTACAGCAGCTAAGTCGGGTGCAACCACTGTTTTACCTGCTACAATATCTTGTATGGCAACGACTAAATCATCAGGTTCCATATCTTTTAATAAGTAGCCTTGTGCACCATTACGTAATGCACCCACCAAATCACTTTCATCACTGCTCGTGGTTAACATGGCAACAGGTAACTTTGGATGTGCTTCTTTTAATTTTTTTAAAACACTAATGCCATCCATTTCTGGCATACGCATATCTAAAAGAACAATCTCTAAGTTTTCTTTCTCAGCTATCTTAAGCCCTTCAAAACCACTACCTACGGCGGCTACCACATCAATTTTACGACGTGTTAATAAGTCACAAAGACCTGCGCGGAATAAGGTGTGATCGTCGATTAGTAATATTTTTTCATTCATAATAGATTGCTACTTATTTACTTTAATATAGCTTAACTGACAAAGTAATTTGGTTTAAATTAAATATGATTCTCGTTATGGCTTTGACGATGTTTTAATTTTTTCAATGCATTAGAGGTTACACTATTACTTTCAGGTTTAACCTCAAAACTTAGTTGCACCAGTGTACCCTCACCTTCTTCTGATTCAAAAAGAATTTCGCCTTTAATGCGCTCGGTTCTTTCTCGCATCACCGAAAGCCCAATATGTTCGCCTGTTTTACTATTGGGCTCTGGACGCTTATCAGATAAACCAATGCCATCGTCCTCAACCAAAACACTACAATGTCCTTCTTCAGTACTACTCATAAGAATACGTATATTTTGGGCTTTTGCATGTTTCTTTATATTTGCCAACGCTTCTTGAACAATGCGGATCACTTCTATCTCAATATCACGCGGTAATATTTCCAAGTCCCAATTATGATAGAAAAACACATCCGCATCTGTTTCTTGTTTAAATCGTTTGGTTAATCGCTCAACCGCTCGTACTACACCTTTACCATCAATTGGCGCTCTAAAGTCTGTAATTAAACTTCTTAATTCTGCGTAGGCAACATCAATAGTATTTTCCAATCCTTCTAGCTCATGCCAGATAACTTCTTCATTACCTTGGTTCATTGAATCGTCAAATAAACGAACTTTAAAACGCAAACTAGCTAAAGTTTGCGCCAAAGAATCATGTAGTTCATGCGCCATGCGAGTACGCTCTTCTATTATAGAGAGCGTACGAGCATCATCTTCAACACCCGCTTGCTCAATCGCCATACCCAAATGTTTTCCAATACTGAGCAAAAGCTCATGCTCACCGTCTAAAAACTCATGTTCTTTTCGTTTCACAAATAGATTATAAACACCCAGCGTTTTACCTCGGTATTGCAAGGGAATTGCGAGCATTTCAATATCATCATCACCTTCGAAAAAGTTACTACCAATGATGAGGCCACACTGTTTTACGTCACTCTTTACCATGACTAAAGTATCACTTAGTGCTTTACCACACAAACAATCTGGTGCAGGAAGTAGTTCTTCTTTTTTAACAATCTCATCACTCAATCCAATACTGGCAACCAAGCGCATCTGATCATCTTTATCTAAAAGCCTAACTGTAGCAGCTTCTGCTCTAACGACATCGGTTAGGGTGTGTAAGAAACGTTGTAATAAATCTTCAAGACTATGCGATTGGTTGATACAAGATGCCACATCATAGAGCACACCAAGATAGTACTTTTTTTGTTCAATATGACGTGCTTGACGCGTTAACCGTTGTTGCTGTAAATCAGACAAGGATTCATAATCTTCCGCAATCGCATTTATATGTTCTCTGATACCTTTAGAGGGGCAACGCTCTGTCCGAACTAGCATACGTGAAGAAGTGTCACCTTGTAGGAGTTGATTCGCCCAGACCGATAAGTCATTGCTAAATTGGCTAAATTGACGCCACATCCAATACAATAATAAAAATACACCTAGACCTGCAGATAACCACATGACCGTCATCACAGGTGCTAACCAAGGTGGCACACTATCCGTATTTATCGCCCAAAAGTAAGTAGCGCCAATAACAATAAAAATAGTCATTAAAAAACTTAGAAAAAGTCTAGCTCCCCACGGAAATACAATAAGCTCTTGCTCATCTAAACTTCGCTGAAAATGGGGGCTGGTTTTTTCTGTAGAATTTACCGCTACAGAGTCAGCAGTTGTCGCCGCAGATTTGGCTAAAGAATCCTCTAGTGTTTTCAATGAAATATGTGCTGTAGTTACCTGAGGCATAAATATTTCTTAATCTTCAACCGGTGGCTTATAATTAGGGTCGTTTGGGTTTAAAAATACAATTTCATGCTTCCCATCAATTTCGACATAATCCATCGTCATACCGGTAATTAAAGGTATACTCGCCGCATCAACAACCAGCTTAATATCCTTTTCAGAAAAGCTTTTATCCGTCTTGTTCTCATGGTCATCAAAACCCATACTGTAATGAAACGCTCCATCTGGCATCACTTTAATAGCAATACGCAAGGGTAACTTCTCATCCCCCATTTGCTCTAATGAAATTGCTATTTGCTTTGCTGCTGTGTCAGAAATTTTAATCATCTTACAATCCTTTTTTAAATCCTAGTGTTTCAATTACTTATACTGAGACTTTTGCA
>JAZGFW010000091.1:0-2856 GCA_036479895.1 Cocleimonas sp.
CTGCACTGCACTGCACTGCACTGCTCTGCGCTGCGCTGCGCTGCGCTGCGCTGCGCTGCACTGCACTGCACTGCACTGCACTGCACTGCACTGCACTGCACTACACTACACTACACTACACTACACTACACTACACTACACTACACTACACTGGCGTATTATGGACTATATGTCATCGTGACGTATAGCTTTGGACTCTGCGGTGTAATCGGGTCACCCGGTAGCATCCGGGGCCTCGCACGTATATATTGTATCTATGTATGATTGACTGTATTAAACACTTCATATGTCGGTTAGTCGCGATTTTATACGTTATACTATAACATGGTGGGAATAAGGAAACGACTTCGCGTCAACAAGAATAGAACTACGGACAATAAACCAGTAAATAGCTTAATGTACCGACGCTCACCCGCCACCGCTGCTACGCTGGGTGAGTGCGGCTTACCCGGACGAGCTTCGCCACGACTTCTGCACGCACGGCTGTGTTGTAATCGACGGCGTAGGAGTCTGTGAACACTGTCCACTCTTGAAATGACATAGACAATGGGTCGATGTATACACACATATCACATTAAGACGTCACGCACACACAAAAATATAAGTAGTATATGGACAAGGTTGAGACACCATATTCCGTATGTTCGTAATTTGGCCGGAAAACAATATGGCGGAAAGTGGACGGTTTTAAAAAAACCGGTGCATCTGTTCAATAGCATGACGACAAGGCTGAGCTTGAAAAACGGTTTTCCGAGTTGTATGTATGCGCGTTTTCAACCCCATAAACCGGACATCCCTTGAATACCGACTGTTTGAGCGCAGATCGCCGAAATGGGGGAACTTTCTGGCATAGAACCGCCACGCATGAATTGGCTGGACGCCGACTTGCCAACTGAATTCGCCTCATTCAGCCAATATTGCGAATTGATATTTCGCGGGCCGTTCGCCGACAAAGACGAGTCCGTACGCGTGACCTACATTTCGTTGTGGGTCGGTCAGGAAGGGTTGCGCATGCACAACACCTGGGACCTATCCGACTCCGACAACAAGACGGTGGACGTCATTTGGAGCAGGTTTAAAGCCCTCATCGAACAGTAGGCCAACTGGGGGATTTTAACCATGGGAATATTAAATGGGATACATTACAGAGCACAGGGGTAGAAGACAGCACGTTTCTGTGCTTGGTACAGGACAATTTCCTAACTCAACATGTATTTGAACCAACCAGAGCAGCGAGAGTATTAGATATAGTGCTGTCCTCACAGAAAGAATTTGTCGACAACGTTGAAATACAAGAACCATTGGGTAGCAGCGATCATAACCAACTGCATTTTAACATCAACATAAAATCAGACAAAACAAAAGTTAAACAATGTAGGAGGGATTTTAGGAAAGGTAACTATAGGGAAATTAGGAAAAATTTAGCACATATCGACTGTGATGAGAAAATGAAAAACAAGACGGCAACAGAATGTTGGGACATTTTAACCCTTTCGTGGCCAGATTAATGCCAGTTTGGGCCTGCTGCCAAGTTGCATTGTTTCAATATGTTGGCTGGTAAAGAATCCTAATAAATCGTGAAATTACCTTGTGGGGAAATCCTGTAAGACACCAAGTTCAAAGAATATAAATAAATATTTTTCTATTTATTCTATTAAGATGGAATTTGCACAGTAGTTAAACAACTAAATGCTGAAGTAAATTGCCAAAAATGAAAGAGTTTTGTGCATTTACTAATAAAATGTGATTTAAGAAAGTTTGAAAAAAAATATATGTTAACAATTATTCAATTTTTTTCTCAATAAATTAGTTTTAAACATAATTTCCACCAATAATTAGCGGATACATGCATCATATAATATGTAAAGAAATTACTAAGCTGTGCAATACAAAAAGAATTTCGTGTCTATGATAAACAATACATAAATCAGAATATGTTTCCTGAATGCACATAGTTTCAACATTTTCGTTAAAATATACCTAAAACATAAGAATAGTTGAATGTCAAGTCTGCAATACGATCCCAAGTTCGAATCCAACACCAGAAATACCTTTTGAAAACGATGTCAAAACTTCAGCAAAGAAGCCTTCAAACATTAGATTCACATAATGACAATGTTGTGAATTATAAGCCCACTGTGAAGTACACTTCCCCATATCCGTCTGCACATTAATACTGCTGTAAAAATGTTTAAAACACCTCAAAACTTGAATTTAATCAGCGAATTTGTAATGTCATGAATCCATCCAGACAAAGCAGCCATTACTGATTGCAGCAGTCTGCAGACGACGGCATGCTGTGACTTGATTGGCTGAAATTCCGAAATCTAAATTTGTTTAAAAATTGGTTCATTTATTAATTCGATTTTGTCATCCACTTTAAACATATCTACTAAAACTTATACTTATTGACAGAAATATTTCACATTTCTAACTTTTGAAACATGCCAGTCAAGCTGAACTATAGTATCTGCTGACTGTGCCAAAAGGAAGTGGCAGGATGACTCATGTGTTTACTGGTGGGTGATATTATAATGGCCCTGTCTTTGAGGCATCTTGAGGCGCTGTGGCCGCGAGGCAGGGTCAGGCTGTCTGGGGAGCTACGGCCCTCCATCAGAGACGGGTTGATTGGGGCGCTGCAGCCACGAGAGGGTTAATAAAGCCAGAATATTTCGCTGGCTACACTCCATGCGCTGAACTACCGTCAACAGAGTGACCATGTCAAGTGCACCAACAAACACACACTATGCAACTAGTTTATAAACACGAAAACTAATACGGGTGTAACTAATCGACGTAAATCCACAACAAAACGATCACACAGAAAGGAAAGGTTAACAAACCATTGATACATGC
>JAZGFW010000092.1:0-6570 GCA_036479895.1 Cocleimonas sp.
TGGACGCAATATGCACAAATACTGGAATCGATTCGAGTCTACGATGACTGTTTAGAATCTTCTATCAAAGAGCATGAAGAATGTAAGCGTTTACTCAAACTTGAAGGCGTGGGTACATTAAATGCCATCAATCTATTTATTGCACTGGGATGTGCTGATCTAGGTACATTTAGTAAGCGAAAAGATGCTTCGGCTTGCATTGGTTTAACGCCAATACAACATTCCTCTGGAGGAAAAATGAAACTTGGGTCTATCGGTAAGCATGTAAAAAACAGCATACTGAGAAGCCAGCTCATTTCAGGAGCCACGTCGGCAGTCCAGCAAATTGTAAAAAGAGAGCCGGTGACTAAAAAGGAGAAGTGGATACAGGATCTGGTGGAGCGAAAAGGCAAAAAATGTGCAGCTGTTGCACTTGCCAACAAAACCGTCAGAACCGCTTTTGCCATGCTCACACAAGGTACAGAATATAAAGCAGAACTTCTAGCTGCTTAAAAAGAGTTCCAACAATAAAAATGCAAAATCGAAGATAAAAATCAGCGTGTTAAATCAGTACGCAACACAGAGCCTCGAGCTCGCCAAATAGATTTGAAAACACGTCCGCGTAAATATCATAGAGCCTGAGCTAGCTACTCAATATAGAGCTCGTACATAAGTACGCATTTATTTCTTTAATAGAGCAAATTTGTTGTTGACACAGGGGGAGTCCACATAAGTCATAAAAGTTGTACCACCTTTCACTTCTGTTAAAAATTTTTTGTGGAAGGAACATTGCTCCCACTTTTTCCACACCCTTACCCGCATAAAAAGGAATCAATGCTTTTAACGCCTCAAGATTATCTCCTTGAATCAACAGGTTTTCATTATCCCCACTACCATAAGAAAGCTCAGGCAATTCTTCCAATAAACGACAAGCAGATTGTTATGCAGTTTTTACCGCTTGGTCTTTTTTAACTGAAGTTTCCCAGTTTTTAAGTGGCAAATCTATATAAGCAAATGCTAATTTTGAAAAATATTAGCATTTGCTTATACTTGTTTGTTTAAATCGTTATTTCCACTTTAAAACAATAGGTTATAAGTGAATAAGGTCTATTTTTACTGTATAATAAAGGATGTTAACTCATTGATTATACAAATAAAACGACCTTATTCATGTTCATTCTACGCGATATTCTACTTCCACTCAAAACCCACTTTTCTGACACCCGCTTAGGACGTGAACGCGCTTCTCTATTCGCCTACACCCTCCTGTCTATTATTGTCCCTTTCACCTCGTCAATGACATCTAACTGTTACCGTTGTCTTGAGACGCTGTTCGGCATCAGCATCAAGAAAAAAAGGTTCTATACATTCATGGCATCGACAACTTTGCCTTGGTTTAACTTGTGGAAAACAGTCTGGAGCCTGATTCCTTCTCCTCAAACAGATGGGCGTATCATCATCGCTCTGGATGATTTTATTAATCCAAAAATAGGAAAAAATATCTTTGGCTGTGAAACTATTTTTGATCATGCGGCGAAAGCCAATCAAAGTACCTATCCTTGGGCACAGAATATAGTTTCTGTTGGTTTGCTAAAGAAAGTCAAAGGGCGATGGGCTTGCCTGTTTTTAGATTTTCGTTTCTATCTGCCCAAAAAAATGGTTGAAGCAAAAAAGGAAACCGCCATGATCAGAGGTACAGTGGTTCCTTTTCAAACTAAGCTGACACAGGCTGCCCAGATGCTCATTGCCATTTCCGAGCATTTTTCGGGTGTCCCTGTATTGGCTGTCATGGACAGCTGGTTTGGCAATAATAGCCTATGGAAGCCTGTTCGAACTGTTGTTGGGGAAAGATTTAACATCCTGTCCCGTTTACGATGCAACAGTGTATTGTATGCACGAGCAGGCAAAAGAAAGTCTGGACAGCTTGGACGAGGCAGAAAATACGGTGAACGTTTGGGAACGGCAACCGAAATGGCTCGGTCAGTTAAATTGGAAGCGAAAGAGTATGCCGTCAACCTTTATGGGAAGCGGCGTAAAACGAGTGCTTATGATCGCATTGTCATGGTGAAATCATTGAAGCGTCCCGTTCGGGTTGTTTGGGTTTTTCGCAGATCCCGATGGATTACTCTGTTTACTACAGATTTAGAGTTGTCTGTCACTCAGATTATTGAGTATTATGGGGCACGATGGAAAATTGAGTCGGGTTTCAAAGAACTCAAGCAGGATATAGGTAGCCAGAAAAGTCAGTGCCGAAATGCGCAGGCGGTATGCAACCACCTGAATTTTTGCATGATGGCATCGACAATAACATGGATTTATGCAGCTCGGTTAAAAACGAGTCCTGAGCGCAGGCATAAAGTGAAGGGGCGAGGCAGTTTCGCTTTTTCAGATGTTCGGCGCATTATTGCCGAAGCCGCTTTGGATAGTGATTTTCATAGGCTTTGCCCTAAACCAAGCAACTCACCTGTAAATTCTATGGTAACCACGTTGCTTCGCATGGTTGCATGATTAATTTCTAGGAAACTTCAGTCATTTAATATATGACCCTAATAAAACCTCTAAAGAGTTAGTATATAGTGCTGACAATGTTTCAGCTATAGACTGCTGGAAATACTTACAGTGGTGTCATGAAGACTTTAACAAAGATTATTCTTTTAAAGAAATTCCTGGTTCAAACCCGAAGCCTCAAGTAAGTGAAGAAATAGTTTTAATTAAAGAAGGCAGTTTAGGTGACTCTAAATTTGAAGTATTCAAAGACGAAAAGAATAATCAATACATTGGATATTCAGAAGCAAAAAATCATGTGGTAAGTTCTTTAAGTGAATTTATCATGCTTGGTAGATTTGAGCAGATTTTTAAAGGGGAAAAGGTTATTTTTTAAAGCAACTCTGTGATTGGTACTGTCTTTGCGTCGCAGACAGCTAACGCCCGCATCAGCTGACGTAAAAAGGGGCGCATTTTTTTGCTTCGCAAAAAATGTGACGCTTTTTACGGTCAGCTGCATGCGATTGTTATGTTTTTTTAGACTAAAGCCTCTAATCCTTTTCTTTCAATTATATCTAATAATTTTTTTGAAGCTCCAGTAGGTTTTTTATTGCCCCTCTCCCACTTTTGAACGGTTGAAGGACTGATATTAAACACACTTGCAAGAGCTGCTTGGCTTAATTTTAAATTTTTCCTTATTGAAATTATTTTTTCTGGGCTATATTCTTTAACTTTGGGGAGACATAGGCTTTCTATATTCTTCATGGTTATATCATCAACTAAGCCACTTTTATTCAAATCTGCTACTGTATTAGTTATTGATTCTGCAATTGAATCTCTCATTATTTCACCTTGATAAAATCGCCATTTTCTATGGCTAGAATTATTTCTTTTTCTGAAAGCCCTAATAAAACTTTAGAGAACTCTTTGAAGGCAATAAGTTCATTTTTTGATAAATTCGACTTATCATTTTTAGAAAACCCATGAATAAAAATTGCTTTGTCTTCTTTTTTATAACAAATAATTACTCTTCCGCTACTACTTTTGCCTTTCCCTTCAAACCGTATTCGTTTTTTGTAAAGATGCCCACCTAGATTCGCTTCAAATTGTCCTGATTGGATTTCTGATAGAGCTTCGGAAAGTCCATTTTCTGCAATATTCTGGCTGGATACCCATTTTGAAAATTGCTTTGTCATTAATTCCCTCATTGTCTAAATATAGCACTTAGTGCTATAAAATACAAGTTTAGGATATTGAATTCTGGTAAATATCCTTATAAAACATAACGCGCTGTTCACCTGTCAGCAGATAAACGTCAAAACTACGAAAGCATGATGTACGCTGATTAACATCTGAGTTACTTGCGCAGTATCGACCTGCTGTCAGGTGGAACAGGTTTGTTATAAATTCATCAGTAAACTAGCAGTTTACTCTCTCTATTTCTTTTGCTCTTGTTTTTTCTTTTCAAGATCCTGGCAGGCTATTTCGCTTACTTTCTCCGCACTCAAACTTGCAAGCAGCAGGAACCCGCTTTTGCTTTTTCGCAGGCTTATATTTTCCACGTCTGCACTAATTTTTTCGCATCGAACCTTGATTCAAGGTACTCAGCCTTAGCTCTTTCCGCAACAATTTTCTTTTCCGCTGTTGCCTTCGCAGAAGACTATAGCGCCCGCATCACTTGACGTAAAAAGTGACGCTTTTTACGGTCAAATGGATGCGATTGTTAGATCTGATGCATTGATTTCCAATGCTTAATTGCGACTAATATATCCTCGCAGCTTGTATAGCCGGGCAGTGTGTTTTCAACGGTATCTACAAATTCAAGAGCATTAATAATGACGCTACATTGCTCTTTAGTATATTTTTCAAACTTCTTCTTATTGTACTTATTGTGAACAAATAAGATATTTACTAAGTCAATAGGATTATCAAATGTAATATACAACTCTATTAATCTAGGCTTATAGTAGGCGAGGCCTTCACTTGTTAAAAAAGACTAAAGGACACCAACATTCATTTTCAAAGTCACTCGATTGTAGTGTATGTAGTGTGACACTTAACATCTTTTGATCATGATCTAAACATTCATCACAATGTTTGTAGTTTGTAAAGTGCTGTGGTCTAGGATAAGAAGAGAAAAAAGAATACGCCTCTTTAATAAGAGTATCTCGTATTTTTACTAATTCAACTGTGTATTTAGATTTAGAACCGTCCCAATAACATTTTCTACATCTTTCCTCATGAAAATCATGAACACACAAATTCTCCTTAGTGACTAGATATGAGCAATTTGAGCACAGCTCTAAGGAGGTTCTATTGTAATTAGTGAAATAATATAAGCTTCCACATAATTCGCATGTTTCAATTTCTTTCTCTATAGCACTCACCCTTTTTGAAATCTAATGCTAAAATAACTTGCTGTATTCCACGTCACACCCTGCGCAGGGCAGGGGATTTTTTTACCGTGATAAACTACGCATACGAAGAATTAGGCAAATTGATTTGTCTTGTTATAAAATAAAACGACTTATTTTGTATTTTGCTAGATTTCGACAGCCTAGCTACGACCCCTAATACTATGAATAGATAAAAATTAAACTTTTTTGTTTTTCTTTACAGGTAGTTATAAGTTGTTGACACTCTTTAGCCATATCTTCTTTAACTGGCTGCATATAATTACACTCCTCTAGGTAACTTAGATAATGTTGAGACAAATTCTCAATTTCTGAAAATTCAACACTTTTAATAACTGGGAAATCTTCCTCATCAGGAAGAGGGATAAAAAAGCTACTATCTTCATCCATTAGACACTCTATGCAAAAATTATGCTCGTCGCCATAAAGATAACTCTCGTATTCTTCACCGTAATGCTTGGCTAAAGAAATATAAGTCAGTTTTAATTCCCAAGCATCCTCCTGATTTACAACACCATCTATGATGCCTTGTAGATAACACTGATGATCTTCTTCAGCATGTGGTGATAATTTATTAAATGTTGACTGATCTTTGCACTGCCAAATATTTTCAATATCTTCTTTATCAATTAAGTAAGTTGTTATTGTATAACTCACACGTTTCCTATTTTATTTAATTTAGTAGTGTAATTTTAAAAGAAAGCTAACATGACGCTCAGTTCTACTGAGCGTTTGCTCGTTATAATAAAGAAAGTAAAGCTCCGTCACTTCTGTTCTCTTGCTCTTCGCTTTTTCAATGGCGTGGCAGTAATCGAACTTCCTTTTTCAGCAATCAGCTTTGAAAAACCTCAGTATTTTTTGCTCTTTCATAATTCCTTGGAATTCTGTCGAGCTTATTTTCTCTGCTTTAAACTTGGCAAACATCAAAACCTGCTTTTGCTTTTTCGCAGGCTTATATTTTCCACGTCCGCGTTAGCTTTTTCACATCGAACTTTGATTCACAGCACTCAGCTTCCGCTCTTTCTGCAACAATTTTTTCCGCTACACGCCTTCGCAGAAGACTATAATACCGAGCTCAGGAGTATTTTTGAGATAGCTTTATCATCTCAATAATATCTGATTGAAGCTATTTGTTATCGGCTCTTCGATGACAGATAGTTTTGGTCAGCTGCAACGTTTTGTTAGATTTTTACTGAAAAGCATTTGATATTAATGCTGTTTTTCTATGTATTTGCCATCTGCATATTTATGTAAAATACTGGTGATAAACGTTTGATAAGGAATCCCCTCAACCAAAGCCAACTTTTGAAGCTCAGAAAGATCGCGATTAGCAATACGAATATTAATTCTTTTATCTTTTTTAAATGTTGCCGCTGCAATTTTCTGATGCTTTTTTATTTCATCCTCTACATTTGGAACAGATTTGAGCCTTCCAGATTCAAATGCATTTAGAATTTCTTGCTCCTCTTCATTTAAGTTGTATTCAACCATAATTATTCTCCAATATATCTTTTCACTGATGAAGACTGTTCGCCGACACATCTCGAATCATAGACATTCGTATTCGGCCTGAGCCTTTCCCTCTGACTTCAGCGGCAATAGCAACAATCACTTTACGCTCGGCACCACGACCTCTGATTTTTTTTCCTACGCCTCCAACATAGGTTTCATCGACTTCGACAGCGCCTGTTAG
>JAZGFW010000093.1:0-6759 GCA_036479895.1 Cocleimonas sp.
GTCTCTTTTCTAGGCTTTATTTTGGGCTTTTCAGCTTCATGATATGCTTTGTCGTGCGTGATGGGTGAAACCCCTGACATTGCTTCTCGAAATATGTCTTCTTCACGGGTATTATGCGCCTCTTGAAGTTGTGCAGAGCGCTTCGCTATTTTCTCTGCTTTTTGCTGTTTAACGAGTTCCTTTTTTAAGGATTTGAGTGCTTTTTTATCCATGTTGTTAACATTAACAAAAATATGAATATTTTATTGAGTAATGATGATGGTTTTATCGCCACAGGCATTAATGTGTTGCGTGATGAGCTGTCTCAAGAGAATACCGTATTAACGATTGCGCCTGACCGTGATAGAAGCGGCGCGAGTAACTCGCTCACTTTAGAAACGCCGTTGCGCATTACCGAGCGTGGTGAGCAGTTTTATAGCGTTAATGGTACGCCAACTGACTGCGTGCACCTTGCACTAACAGGTTTGTATGATAAGGACTATACGCCAGATATTGTTGTTTCAGGCATTAATGCCGGTGCCAATATGGGTGATGATGTTATTTATTCAGGCACGGTTGCAGCAGCGATGGAGGGGCGAAATTTGGGCTTGCCTGCAATGGCGGTATCAATGGCATCGTATGATCCTAAGTATTTTGAAAGTGGCGCGCGTGCGGTTACAACTTTACTAAAAAAATTACCCGACTTAAGTCTTAAGAACGAAGATAACACAGCAACCATTTTAAATATTAACGTGCCTGATTTACCGTGGGAGGCAATAAAAGGTTTTCAGGTAACTCGTCTTGGTAAACGTCATAAAGCAGAGCCAGTTATAAAGACCAAAGATCCGCGTGGCGATGAAATATTTTGGGTAGGCCCTGTGGGTGAAGAAGCGGATGCAGGTGAGGGTACGGACTTTTATGCGATACAAAATCAGTTTATTTCTGTCACGCCGATACATATTGATTTAACCCGTTATAGCGCGATTGATAAGTTAGGGGACTGGCTTTGCGCGATATAAGTAGTATTAGCGAGCAAGATATTAAAGGTTTGGGAATGACCTCACAACGTACCCGTGACCGTTTGATTAATCGTTTGAAAGAAAAAGGGATTCATAATACGGAAGTTTTGCGTGTGATGAGCCTAGTACCACGACATCTGTTTGTGGATGAGGCAATGGCAACACGCGCCTATGAAGATTCTTCTTTCCCTATTGGTCATGGCCAAACAATCTCACAACCTTATATTGTGGCAAGAATGACTGAGCTGTTATTAGAGACTGGTTCGCTGGATCATGTGCTAGAAGTGGGTACAGGCTCAGCTTATCAAGCCGCTATTTTAGGTGGGTTGGTCAAAAACTTACACACAGTAGAAGTCATCCCTGAGCTTTATCGTCAAGCCCGTGATCTTTTATACAAGCTAGGCTATCGCAATATACGCACCCATCTGGGTGACGGTAGCTGGGGCTGGCAAGAAGCTGCACCGTATGATGCAATTATGGTAACAGCAGCACCTGATGAAATCCCATCGGCGCTTATTCAACAATTAAAAATAGGGGGACGTTTGGTGATACCTGTAGGCGCACAAAATGGGGAACAAGTTTTACAACTTGTAACACGTAATAATGAGACTAATTATTCTGTAGAAAATCATGAGTCTGTAATCTTTGTGCCATTGGTGAGCTCTTCTTAAATTAAAGCGTTTAGGCTAGTACTTCCTTTTAATACTTCGTTATGTGCTTATTTAATGTTTTTAAGCAAAATCCCTTTAAAATTAGGCAGTTTTATCCTATCCATAGTAAAGAATAGTGCAAATTGATTGCATTTTATGATATAAAATGCAGGCTATAACTGTACTTAGTGACGTCATAGTCGTTTTTAAAGTACTTTTGTAAAAAAAACAGGGCTTATGAGTAGTTGGGACTATTCATTAAAATTGGGGTTAGGGGATAAACGAAGCAAGTAAATTGCTTATTTTCAGTATCATTCTGTTACTGTTTTCCTTCAATACCGATAAAACAAACTAAAATAAATGGAATAAATCGAAGGTATTTTCTTATGGATAATAAAATTAAATTATTAGTCGTTACGTCTTTAGTGGCTGTAATGACAACAGGCTGTAGTCGCTTTAACCGAACTAGTAACACTAGTGCTGATGGAGGCTATGCAAATGTATCTGGTGAAGGGAGTTCTTCACAAGTATCTAATGGCAGCCAAGTAGGAGGCGGTGGTCGTCGCGGCTTATTTAGCCAACAACGTGCAACAACTTGTGCGCCTTGTGCTGCAAATAACACACAAGCAACAGCGCCACGTGTTTATAAACCAGCTGCACCAAAGCCTTACAGAGCACCAGCTGCGACTAAACCTTATCGCCCAGCGGGGCAGCACTCTCAACAATGGTATGTAGATCGTTGGAAGCGTCAACAGCAACAAGGTCAAGCTAGACCTCAACAGCAAAATACTAATTATGACGCGGGTAGTAATGCGACTTATTATGATTATAGTTCTGCGGGTAAAACAAAAAATAATACGGCTAACAATGGAGCACGTACAAATACTAATGTAAGTACTAGCAACAAAAGCATTTACACAGGAAGTTACCAGCAAAAAACGTATAAGCCGTACAGTCCTACAACTTACTCAGGTGGTAGTTCAGCAAGTACAAACACGAATACAACCTACGTAAGCAATAGTAATAGCGGCGCTAAAAGTGGCGGTAGTACTTACATCGTTAAGAAAGGTGATACCGTATTTGAAATCATGCGTCAAACAGGGGTTTACTGGAAAGATATTATCAAACTAAACAATCTACAAGCACCTGCATATAACATTAACCCAGGTCAAGCAATTCGTTTGAAGTAATCTAGACTTTAAGCATTTGTAAAAAAAGCCCTCTTGTGAGGGCTTTTTTAGTGAGCTTACCATTCAATGTTTTATGAATGGATAACTCATTTATGTCGGCGCGTCTTTTGCCGACGTTGTTAGATACCGTAGAATACTGTTTCTTATTTTTTCTTTTTATAATTATGTGGGTTGATATAAAAATCCAAATCATCATAGGTTATTAGTCCCACGGTTGTATTTACAATTTCACCGGTAGGTGAGACGATAAAACTAGTAGGGATTCCCATGATGAAACCAAAAGCTAGTAAGGTACTTTCCTGTGCAGGAATCAGTGGGTAGGTAATATCAAATTCTTTTTTAAAGGCATTGATTGATGCATCGTCTGTACCGCCTGCATCCATCCCCAATACAATAAACTTAGATTTATTGGCACGGTAAAATTCTTCGATGTCTGGGACTTCGGCTCGGCAAGGTGAGCAGTAAGTAGCCCAGTAGTTAACCAAAACCCATTTTCCACGATAGTCACTGAATTTATGAGTGATGCCTTTCATATCATAAAAAGAAAAATCACGAACCTGACTAATAGGTAGTTTAGAGGTGGGTTTAGCGCTAGTACTATTGGCTGGTTGTTTTTTTACTGCAGTTTTAGTATCAGCAATAATGTTTGATGTGAGCATTAGCGCTATTGCGCTTGAGAGAAGTAGTTTTTTCATGGAATAATGCTCGCTTATAATGACTAGAAACACAAGCTTGAACGAATATTATTATGGGTTTTATTGATAATGAATTTGTATTTATCAACAGCATCGCTAAACTAGTAGCCAATAAACTCTTATAGGAATTCTGTAATGTCGAACGAAGCAACTATTTATCACAACCCACGTTGTTCGAAATCTCGTGCTGCGATGGAGCTATTGACCGAAAAAGGGGTGGAAACTGACGTTGTAAAATACCTGGAAACCCCGCCTGATAGAACCACTTTGATAGATTTATTGGATATGTTGGGGCTAAACCCACGTGACTTAATGCGTAAAGGTGAGGCAGAATATAAAGACAATAACTTGGCCGATGAAAGCTTAAGTGATGATGACTTGCTTGATGCATTGTTGAAGTACCCAAAACTAATGGAGCGCCCGATTGTTGTTAAAAATGGTCAAGCTGCGATTGGTCGTCCAATTGAAAATATTATTGATATTCTATAGTGGTGAAGACTAGGGTGAAGAAAGTACTTGTTTTATATTATTCACGCAGTGGTGCAACCGCTGAAATGGCTCGTCTAATAGCGCGTGGTGCAGAAGGTGTGGATGGTATCGAAGCGGTTTTGCGTACCGTAGCAGAAATATCAGAGACGTGTGAAGCAATAGACTCAAAAGTGCCAGAAGCAGGCGCACCGTATGTGACATTAGATGAGCTTAAAGAATGTGATGCTCTGGCATTAGGTAGCCCAACCCGCTTTGGTAATATGGCCGCACCACTTAAATTCTTTTTAGAAAAAACCAGTGGTCAGTGGTTATCTGGCTCGTTAGTCGGTAAGCCTGCGGGCGTTTTCACCTCAACATCTAGCCTACATGGTGGGCAAGAAGCTACACTCCTCAGTATGATGATTCCGCTTTTACATCACGGTATGATAATTGCAGGTTTGCCTTATACCGCGTCTGAATTGCTCACAACCACAACGGGTGGCACACCTTATGGTCCATCTCATCTTGCTGGAGCAGAAAGTAACTTACCATTGAGTGATGATGAAAAAGCTTTATGTAAAGTACTAGGCAAGCGCTTAGCTATTTTGGCAGGAAAGCTTTCTTCGTGAAAAACAGAAAGGTATTAGAAAGGATATAACGTGGATATAACAATTTTTTGGCGAATCCTTGCTGGCTTTGGTATTGCAGGGTTGGTTATTTTAAGTGTCGCGTGGAATGGCTGGTTATCACCTGATCAAGTCTTTCCTCGTTCAATAGAAATTGCACTGTTGGTTGTACCACTATTATTTTTTGTGCGTGGTGTTTTTAAAGGCAACCGTAATACTTTTATAGCCGTAATGTTATTGTCATTTGTCTATATGTTGCTGGGGATTTGGTATGCCTACTCTGGCAGTGAATCGCTTTATGGTTGGATTATGCTAGGGTTAAGCCTTTGCCTATTTTTTGGTAGCTTATTAAATGTGTGGATATTGGATAAACGTGATAAGGAAAGCAGAGAGAAATAGAGATCCTCTAGGCGTTTTTGATCAAGGCTATCCTAAACTTAACGGCGCTGGCTTTTATTTTTTTTCATAGCTTTCTGCCCGTACTTAAACTTCCTGTCGCGTTCTTTTCGGCTTGTATATTCAGACTTTGATAAAAAGTTTTCTTCATCAAGTTCTAGCTTTACACGCTCATATAGCACCCGCATAGCACGTACATTAAGGTCTTCATAACAACCAGGCTTAAGTGAACGTTTTAACTCAATGCCACCGTAGCTGATACGCCTTAAACGACTAACGATTAGTTCTTGAGATTCCCATAAACGCCGTACTTCACGGTTTCTACCTTCATTTAGGGCGACATTATACCAGCGGTTTGCGCCTTCTCCCCCTGCAAAAGTGATGCGGGTGAATTTTGCTTTGCCATCTTCTAGCATGACGCCATTGGTTAAATTTTCCAATATTTTCTCTGTAACATTACCTAAAATTCGTGATGAATATTGGCGCTCAATTTCATAAGAAGGGTGCATTAAACGGTTAGCTAATTCGCCATCAGTAGTAAAAATCAATAAGCCATCAGTATTGATGTCGAGCCTACCGACTTGAATCCAACGGCCACTGCTGAGCTTGGGTAAATGATCGAAAACTGTAGGGCGACCTTCAGGATCATTACGTGAACAAATCTCACCGATTTTTTTATGGTAAAGCAAAACTTGCGGGGTGGCGTTTAGTTTTGATGCGAGCTTTAAAACCTGACCTCGCAACACGATTTTATCGGTATCGCTAACTGCTTGACCTGTCGTAGCAACAACGCCGTTAACGGTTATTTCTCCTGCTTTTACCCAGCGTTCAATTTCACGTCGCGAACCATAGCCTGCGCGCGAAAGTATTTTTTGAATTCGTTCTTCCATTGCTTACTTTTACATCTCTTTTACTGTCTCTAATTAACTTAAATCATACAGAACTGACATTAGTGGGTATATACTTATTATGAAACCTTTGCACGAGAGACGTAAGACCCTAATATCAGATAGAAACGTGAACTAGGGTAAGAACCTAAATACTCATTATATTGACTGGAGAAACGACAATGGCAACAGCAGCTAAGCCGATAAAAACAGCAACAAAAAATAAACCAGAGGATGTACCTATTACCAAGGCAAAGGCGTCCGCTTTATTAAAAGATTTAACCGATGCAAACAAAGTAATGAACTCATCAACGATGATGTCGGGTAAAGAGCTTTTAAAAATAACTTATGCAAATGCTGATTATCCTTATGCTAAGAAGATGAAATTAGTAGATTATGAAAAAGAAAAACGCCAGTTACAGATTGAACTGCTAAAAGTACAAGCTTGGATAAAAAAGAAAAATAAAAAGATCGTGTCTATTTTTGAAGGGCGAGATGCTGCCGGTAAAGGTGGAACGATTAAGCGATTTACGGAACACTTAAATCCTCGTGTCGCGCGTGTCATTGCTTTAGAAAAGCCTACGCCACGTGAGCTGGGTGAATGGTATTTTCAACGTTATGTGACGCACTTGCCTACTAAAGGTGAAATGATTTTATTTGACCGCTCATGGTATAACCGTGGTGGGGTAGAGATTGTTATGGGCTTTTGTTCAAAACACGACCACTTGGAGTTTATGCGTCAAGCGCCCATGTTTGAACGCATGCTGGTCAATTCAGACACAATCTTATTTAAATACTGGTTTTCAGTGACTCAGCAAGAACAAATTCGACGTTTTCATTCACGTAAAC